>CAYZUN010000086.1:0-9726 GCA_964481625.1 uncultured Sulfurimonas sp. | reverse complement strand
AAAGCAAATAAGATGTGTCATCTGTGTTGGTGCTTGTGCAATTTTTCTTAAGGGGCTTATTTTTTCCTTGCTAATATTCATTTTAATAAGATAGTGCATTAAACTTTTTGTACATAAAATATTTTGTTTGTCCATTAAGATACCAATATGTATTTTTTTGCTTTGTATAGGCTTTAAGAGCGGTGTATCGTTTATTACATTGACAGGAATATCAAAAAAGAAAGTACTTCCGGTATCGAGTTCACTTTCAAGTTTAAGTTCACCGCCAAGTTCTTTGATATATTGAGCACAGATACTAAGTCCGAGACCTGTACCTCCAAAGTTTATATAGGTGTCATTTTCTGCTTGCTTAAATGCTTTAAAAATCTCTGTTTGTTTTTCTTCGGCGATACCAATACCTGTATCTTTTACAGAAATAAAGATGCGCTTCGTTTCTGATTTATACTCAATAGTTAAGTCAATAGTTTTATTTATTGGAGTAAACTTATAAGCATTACCTATTAAATTAACAATAATTCGTTTAAGTCTTATTGTCTCTAATATGACCTCTCTTGGTAATGTCATATCAATATATATATTAAAATGAATTTTTTTATTGAACATATTGGCTGAAAAAACATCGGCAATATCTGAAAAAAACTTTGTCGGATTTACTTGTACAGGTTTGGATTCTGTCTGTTCCCTTTGGTTGGAAATTCTATTTAAGATAGAAGTGGTAAGGTTATTGATAAACTGCGCACTTTCTTTAGCATTATGTACATATTGAAGCAATCTTGGATGATCAATTTGTTCTTCAAGCAGATCTAAAAATCCATAAAGACTATTTGCCGGCGTCCTAATATCATGAACTGTAGTGGCTAAAAAATTCAGTGTCTCATCTGCTGTTTCTACTGTTCCTCGTGCCTGCTTGATCTCTTCAACTTTTTCTACAACATCAGAAGACTCTTTTTGCAGATTCTTACTGATAGAGATACTGTTTGAAGGTGTTTTTTTCATATTTGGATGCATACGATATATGACATTAATTAAAAAGGGCATCAATGCTTCTAGTATCTCCGTATCTTCTTCATCAAAATTCTTAATTTTTTTTACAGAAGAGTAGGCTGTAATAATACCTATGAGTTTTTCATTATCAATCAGAGGTAAAATAATTTTGGACTTTATTCTAATATCATCAGGATTATCGACTAAAGGCAAGTACTCTTTTTCACTGGCAAGATAATTGTAAATCCCCCCTTTAAGCGTAAAAAAGCATTCTGCCAAGACTCCACGTTGGTTGAGCATCGAAATCTCTTGGACACTGCTGTTATCTCTTTGGCGCAATAGCAAGACTTTTTGATCGTCAAATGACCATAATGAAGCATATTCAGAATCAGTCAATGACGTTATAAGCTTTTCTATAATAGTGTTGATCTCCATATTATCACTGCTTGCTTCTATTTTTTTACTCGTCTCATCGAGTAGAACTTTCAATTCAGCTGCATCCATTTTTTCTATAGAAATCATAGGTGTTCTTACCTCTTAATATATATTTTTTATTATGATAACAAAAATAAAGACATTTTGACACCTTTTATAGAATTTATGATTTAATTTGATTAAAATATAATAGATTATACCTATTTATACTACTTTATATGTTACAATCCAAAAACTTTGTTAAAAACAACATTAGGAGATAAACAGATGGATCGACCTACACCAATTGATAGTGAACATGAAGTTACTAATGTAGATATGATTGTTTCAAAAGCTGATGAAAAAGGTAACATTACTTATACCAATCCTATTTTTATGAAAATATCCGGATACACGCAGGCTGAACTATTGGATCAGCCACATGCTATTCTTCGTCATCCTGATATGCCAAAAATTATTTTCAAATACCTTTGGGACAATATTAAAGAAGGTAAAGATGTTTACGCGTATGTAAAAAATCTTTGCAAAGGCGGTGAATATTACTGGGTATTAGCCCAAGTAAGAGTTGCTAAAAATCCTGATGGTTCATTTAGAAATTATGTCTCAACTCGTAGACAGATAACACCAAAAGCAAAAGAAGCCATCAGTCAATTATACAAAAAATTACTTGAGATTGAAAAAGTTGATGGTGTTGAAGCGTCAGAAAAAGCACTAATGAACTTTTTAGCAGAAAATGGGGCAAGTACTGAAACATTCAATGATTTCATGCAGCAACTAAACAAATAAAACAACATAATAAAGGACAAACAATATGATTGATTTTGATAAATCTATGAAAAAACTTCTTTCAGTTAATGGATATCTTGGTTCTGCCGTACTGAACTATTCGGGGGAAACTCTTTTTATTGACGATAGTAATACCGGGACAGATATTCCTTATTCTGCGAGTATCTTTAATGATGCCTTCCGTATGATCTCAGAGTCTTCACTTGATGTTGGTTTTAGCGAGGCTTCTTCTATTGAGACAAAGACCCATGATGGGCATGTTTTTCTTATTAACAGTGCCGGAGATTTTTCTCAGGATAATTTTGCAAAAATAAATGTATTTGCCATCTTTCGTGATGACGGAAATGTTGCTTTGGCAAAAATGATTATGGATAAGGCTTCAAAAGCTATTTCTCAAGAATTAGGACGCATCTGATTCATTCAGATGCCCCTTAGTCAATAAAGGTGCCAGCATTAAAACGCTTTATTTAATTCGACATGCAAAATCTGAGTGGAAAGATCCAAGGGCAAGTGACTTTGAGAGAGAGCTTACAAAAAAAGGTCATAAAGATATTAATACTATGGGATCTTACCTAAAACTGCATGGTGTTCAACCTGATCTTATGCTTTCAAGTTGTTCGCTTAGGACACAGGAAACTGCTGATGGGTTAGCGGAAAAAATTGCATTTGACGGTCCCAAATATTATCTTAAAGAACTCTATCTTACCCCTGTTGAAACCCTTAAAGAGAGTATTATGATGCAAGAAAATCACTTCAATACAATTTTTATTATCGGGCATAACCCACAATTAACTGAGTTTGCTAATATGCTCATTGATGAGCATATCTCTAAATTGCCTTCTTTAGGAATTATTGCCATCAATTTTGATATTAATGAATGGAGTGAGCTAGATGAGACACAGGGTGAGATTGATTTTTTTATTTACCCAAAACAGTTCAAATACTATGTGCCAAAACAAATCAGAACAATACTTGATTAAAGTAACTTTCTTTTTCACTCAAACTACTTAATATTGATAATCCATATCAATATTAAGTAGTTATTAAGTTGATAGTAATTATCATTTCATAATCTTTAAATTAAGGACAGATTATGATAGATATAATGTCAGGTTTGATGTTAGCATCCGCGTATCCTCAAGAGAGTGGTTTAATGCACTCGAAACAATCTGGTCGTTATGAAGTTGTTAAAGCACTTCCTAAAGAGTCAAGCAGCTTTGATCAGATGTTTGATTATGCAGATGCTGAGGGCAATATTAGAATGGCATATATCTTCAACTCATCTAAAGACAATAGTGTATTAGCCATTGGGGGAACGTTTGGTTTTAATACGGCAGCATACAGGGGCATCTCTTTACATGTAAAAGCAACAACCTCTCAAAATATTGGTACATTTAATGATAATGCCGTAAGTGGAAAACTCACTTATGACTTTTTTGATGCAGAGGGAAACTCATTTACTTACCTTTCCCATACAAATATTCACTACGTCAATAATGCATTAGATATTATAGTAGGGCATATACTTCTTGACACCCCTTATGCAGATAGTGATGATATTCGTATGGCTGCCAATACGTTTGAAGGGGTTCACTTTAAATACGCATTAAATGATGAACTTGAGTTAACAAGTTATTATTTAACGCGTTGGGCAGGTTATGACTCCGGTGACAATCAAGATCAGTTTAAAACTTTAGTTGATGATGGTTTTGGCATGATTGGTGCATCACTGAACTATAAGTTTGATGAGGAAAACATGGCGTCATTATGGTACTACTATGCTGATGTAATGAGTAGTATTATTTACGCAGAATACTCAGGACATTACAATATTTCTAATGATTTTCATATTGAGTATGGTATTCAAGGAAGCAGCATGAGTGAGCTGGAGAACTCCGGTGTTAACGGGTTGGTTTTGGGTGTGATGGCAATTTTAGATTATGGTCCCATGTTTTGCGGATTTGCATATGATCGTGGGTTTATTGATACCAATGAGGCAATTACAGATGGTTTTGGAGGAGGGCCCTACTACACATCACTTGATGAAGCGACAATTGGTGCGGTTTCCCAAAATGCAGTAGGTGATGATGTAATGGCATATCGTATAGGTCTTGGATATGAGTTTGAAGCGATTGGACTGGTTATTGAAGGGGTCTTTGGAAATTTAAGATCACGTCATAATACTGTCAATATTAAAGAATCTGATCTGATTGTAACGTATGCTATTAATGATAGACTTTCTTTAGAAGGGACTATAATGTCATACAACTCTGATACGAGCAGTGATGATTTTGAGCGCGGAATTTTGAGAATTGAATATAATTTTTGAATTTTTCCTTGCTTTAATATGATATCTATTATCATTACAAAAAAATAAATATATTTTGGATAAAAATTTTATGAAACGATTAAGTAAATGTGAGAAATGCTCTGTCGTAAGGGTAACCAAAATTGATACATCAGGTCCATTGAAACAGCGTCTTATCTCGTTAGGAATTATGAAAAATGTTACGCTTCGAGTTCTCGCGCATACTGCTGCAAAAGGAACCATGGAGATTAAAGTGGGAAAAATGCAGATTGCTTTGCGCGCTGAAGAAGCGAGTTTAATTGAGGTAGAAGAGATTGAACAATAATATTATAATTAAAAATGCAGCATGTCCGCTAACTGCTAACCATATTAAAGTGGCTCTTGTCGGTCAGCCTAATGTTGGCAAAAGTATGCTTATTAACTCAATTTCGAACTCTCATTTACATGTAGGAAACTTTACCGGCGTTACGGTTGAAAAATCAGAAGTTCTTTTTGATTACAAAAACTACCATTTTACTGTTGTCGATCTGCCTGGAACCTATGCCTTTACCGATTACACTATTGAAGAGCGTGTTACTCGTGATTACCTTTGTGCCGAGTCGTATGACCTCATTATTAATGTTGTTGATTCAACCAACTTAGAGAAAAACTTACAACTCACTGCTGAGTTAATGAGTATGAGTAAAAAAATGGTCATTGCTCTAAATATGAGTGATGAGGCAGAAAAAGAGGGCATTGAAATTGATGCTCCCTATTTGTCACAACTTTTAGGTGTTCCGGCAATTAAAGTTTCAGCCGTAACAAAACTGGGTATCGAAGAGCTGATTGAGACGGTAGTAACAACGTATGAACAAGAACATCAAGAATCTAAACTTATCTTTAGTGAGCCGGTTGAAGAAGAGATTGGTGAAATTGTTTCGTATTTGCAAAAGCATCAATATGACGCAGTTAATTCACATCGAAATATTGCGATTAATCTGCTAAAAAATAATAAAAAAACCTATGAAAAATTGCATGACGATCCAGTTTGGACAGAACTACAGCCTATTTTAATTGATGCAAGCAAACATATTGAGCTACACCATAACAGTAATGATGTCAAAGAGGCGTTCGCTGAGGAATACTATGCATTTAATCGCGGTATTATTGCTGAGACCGTTACGAGTCGTAACGATGATGTTCAAGAGTTAACACTGACTGAAAAGATTGACAATGTTTTAATTCATCCTCTTTTTGGACTACCGATTTTCCTCTTTTTTATGTGGGGATTGTTTCAGCTTACCTTTGAGCTCGGCTCTATTCCTATGGAGTGGATTGATGGTTTCTTTGGATGGCTTGGTGATGCAGTAGGCAGTACAATACCCAATGAAGATGTCCGTTCTCTTATTGTAGATGGTATTATTGCCGGTGTGGGTGCTGTGGTACTTTTTGTCCCCAATATTATTATTTTATTTATTGGAATTGCACTGCTTGAATCAACAGGATATATGTCACGCGTGGCTTTTTTACTTGATGGATTTTTCCATAAGTTCGGGCTTCATGGACAGTCGTTTATTCCGCTTGTTACGGGTTTTGGGTGTTCTATTCCAGCCTATATGTCAGCACGAATTTTGAAAAATGATCGTGACAGACTGCTGACGCTTTTTATTATCGGTTTTATGAGCTGTGGGGCACGACTTCCTGTTTATGTCCTTTTTGCCGGAGCTTTTTTTGCACAAGAGATGGCGGGTAATGTTCTTTTTGCCATCTATATGACGGGTGTTTTAATTGGTTTAATCGCTGCAAAGTTTTTGAAGATGACTGCCTTTAAAGGTGCTGATGAACCTTTTGTTATGGAGATGCCAAAATACCGTCTTCCTTCATTCAAACTCATTTGGCATACGGTCACAACAAAGACATGGATGTACTTGAAAAAAGCGGGTACTTTTATTGCCGCAGCTTCAATGTTGGTTTGGTTCTTAAGTAACTACCCTCATAACGATATGTTAAAAAGTGAATTTGCTGCCAAAATTGAAGTTGCTGTGGAAGCAGAAGCTACAATGTTAGAAAATAAGCTTGCAGAGAAGTTGTTAGAACAGAGTTATTTGGGTCAGATTGGTAAATTTATTCAGCCAATTTTCGAGCCAATTGGAATGGATTGGAAGATGTCAGTCGCACTTCAAACCGGGCTTGCTGCTAAAGAGGTTGTCGTATCAACACTTGGTGTTCTCTATTCACTCGGAGCTGATGTCGATGAAGAGAGTGAATCATTAGCCAATATTCTTTCAAGTAACATCTCGTTTGCATCTGCAGTAGCGTTTATTGTAGTAATAATGACGTATTTGCCATGTCTGGCAGCATCCATTGTCTTTACCCGTGAAGCGGGAGGAATTAAATACTTTTTTTACCTCTTTTTCTTCACGACAATTACGGCATATTCACTAGCATTTATTGCGTACAGAATTGCTCTTTTAGTCACGTAATTTATGGCTGAATAATGTAAAAGTAGGAAAACTCATGAATATTGCCGTTGTTATCCCCGTTTATAATCGCGTAGAGACGATTGCTAGAGCCATTGAATCGGTTTTAGCACAGAGTTTTGCACCCAAAGAGATTATTGTTGTAGATGACGGTTCAAGCGATGCGACCTCTGAAGTGGTGAAAATGTACGATGAGGTAAGTCTGTTACGACAAAAAAATATGGGAGTCTCTGCGGCTCGCAACAATGGTGTGATGATGGCAGCGTCAGAGTGGATTGCTTTTTTAGATTCTGATGACACATGGCATAGAGATAAACTCAAAAAACAGGCAGCGTTTCATAAAAAACATTGTGATATTCTCATCTCCTACACAGACGAGACATGGATTCGCAATGGTGTACATGTAAAAATGCCTAAGAAGTTTTCTAAAAGCAGCGAGAATCTTTATGAACGTTCTTTGTCACACTGTATTATTGCTCCCTCATCGGTAATGATTCAAAAAAAAATATTTGATAAGATGGGTGGTTTTGATGAATCACTTGAAGTGTGTGAAGATTATGACCTGTGGTTAAGAATATTAAAATGTCATCAAATAGGTCTGATCAATGAAAAACTGATTGTGAAGTATGCAGGTCATGATGATCAACTCTCAATGAAACATTGGGGAATGGATCGCTTTCGGGTACGTACACTGGAAGCTTTACATGTAAAATATCCCGACGATGAAATGCTTTTACATGTATTGATTCAAAAGTACAAAATCTTGCTTGAAGGGGCGCAAAAACATCAACGCAGCAAAGATGCATTTCATTACCAAGAACGTATCAATTATTTGAATTAAATTTTTCTTATGTTTTTATAGGTTATAATTAATGTAATTGATGAAAAAGTAGTAAATATTGAAAAATTTAGTTAATACATACCGATTTATTCTCAATACTACTGATGATGTGATTGAGATTGTCAAGAAAATTGAGGCACTTGAGTGTAACAATATGCTAATTCATATTGAAGCGGTAATTCATAATACGGTGATAGTACAGAGTTTAAAAAAAGCAATTGAAGACTCTTTTAGCAATATTTCTGTTGTTTTACTTAAAATTGCCAGAGATGAAATAGGTGCTGTCACGATATATAGCTTAAGTGATTTGCCTGAAGATAAGAGGTATGATCAGATTGTTTATGCGCTAAACCAAGAGCGGCTGTCGTATGAACGTGAACTCAAAATGTGTCGTAAAGGATTGATTAACAGGTATTTTACCGATCCGCTTACCAACCTTCCTAACCTTTACAAACTTAGAGATGAGCTGCATGAAAATGACCATGGCTCTTTTATTGCCATTCATATTGACAACTTTAAACTGATTAATGACTTTTATGGCTTTATTGTAGGTGATTATATTCTTGAGCAGTCTGCATCCTACATTACGTCAATTATTAATGGCGGTACGCTTTATAGAATGTTATCCGATGAGTTTGTATTTATTTTGAATGATGAATTGGAATTTTATGAGCTAAAAGCGTATATAAATGAACTGTTTGCAAAACTTAATAATCTCTCTTTTATGTACCAAGAGACCAAAATATATGTTGATTTTACATTAGCTTCATCCACTGGCAATAATTGGAATGATATTTTTTCAAAAGTGAGCATGGCACTTCAATATGCAAAAGACAACCATCTGCCATTTTGGATTTATGAAGATCGGATGCATTTTGAGAGTGAATATGAGAAAAACTTAGAGATCTCATCGGTAATCCGTAAAGCAATTGAGCATTCAGGAATTGTTCCTTATGTTCAACCTATTATCTGCAATGAGAGCGGCAAGATAGTAAAATATGAATGTCTTTCACGTCTAATTGATGACAAGGACAAAATACTCTCTCCAGATCTCTTTATTCCTGTTGCCAAAAGAATTAAAGTCTATCATCTTGTGACGGAAGAAATTATTAATAAATCGTTTGAAATGTTTAAAGAAAATAATTTTTATTTTACAATCAATCTCTCCATTGAAGATGTTATGAGCGAAAAGATCTACACATTTATTATTGATAAATTGGCAACAAGTAAAATGGGTAACAGGGTTGTTTTTGAACTTGTAGAGACGGAGTCGATTAATGACTATAAGAAAGTCTCTAAATTCATTAATGAAGTCAAACGTTACGGTGCCAAGATTGCTATTGATGACTTTGGAAGCGGCTTTTCCAATTTTTCGTATTTGACTAAAATTGACATTGATTACATTAAAATTGACGGATCACTCATAGAAAATATCGACAGTGATAAAAACTCGGAGTTGGTTGTAAAAACCATTGTTGAGTTCGCGCGTCAGCTTAACATTAAAACCATTGCTGAATTTGTACACTCAAGTACCGTCCTCTCTAAAGTAAAAAGTCTCGGTATTGACTACTCGCAAGGCTATTACATCGACAAACCCCATCCTGATATTTAATCAGAATCAATAACCAGGTGTAGTAAAAGTCAAATTCTCTACAAATATGCCAACAGTGCAGTCGTCAGTGCATACTTTACGAATATAATAACAGCTAGATAATACTCCCTTTGTATCAAAATTAAGAGAAGGGTCACTCATTAACGCATCTTCAGAAACAGTGTTTGCATATGACTGGTAAGCTCAACTAATATTAACAACGTTAGTAATCGCCATTTTATATTTCTATCGTTTATTCCTTAGTTTATAAAATTTCGTTAAATAATACTTAAATATTATTAAAAATTGTATTAAGTTCCAA
>CAYZUN010000085.1:0-9769 GCA_964481625.1 uncultured Sulfurimonas sp. | reverse complement strand
GGACTTCACTTTAAAATGGGAGGTTATTTGACCTCTTCTAAAGTCTTTGCTGAGTCGCTCTATGCAGAGCGCGGTATGGATTGGATTTTAGGAACCCATGTCAATAAAGTTGAACCGGGTAAAGTGACCTATGAATCGCTTGATGGAACCACTGATGAGCAAGAGTTTGATTTTGCAATGCTGATTCCGCCATTTGCAGGTGTTGGCTTAAAAGCGTTTAATAAATCGGGTGAGGACATTACCGGTGATGTTTTTGCACCAAACGGTTTTATGAAAGTTGATGCAGACTACACACCAAAACCATACGAAGAGTGGGAGCCGGCAGATTGGCCTAAAACACTGCAAAACCCGACGTATAAAAATATGTTTGCCGTAGGTATTGCATTTGCACCGCCGCATCCCATTTCAAAACCGATGAAATCACCAAGTGGTACAATGATTACACCAACACCTCCACGAACCGGTATGCCTTCAGCAATGATGGGTAAAGCGGTAGCCAATAGCATTTGTGACATGATTAAAGGTACAGCAAGTGAACCGACACACACAGCATGTATGGCAGAGATGGGTGCGGCATGTGTTGCATCAGCCGGTAAAGGACTCTTTAGCGGTACTGCAGCTGCAATGACGGTATACCCAATTATTCCTGACTTTAAAAAGTATCCGGGAACGGGACGTGATATTAATAGTACAACAGGTGAAATAGGACTTGCAGCGCACTGGGTAAAACACCTATTGCATCATGCATTTATCTGGAAAGCACAGCTTAAGCCGGGTTGGACACTAATTCCCGAATAATAATAGGAGAAGATAATGAGTGAAATACAAAAAGAAAATTTACATGTACAACATATTGAACCGTATAGTGCACAGTCAGGTACAATGGTGCCATTAGGAATACAGAAATTTTTGAGAACCTGTGTTCTTTGGCAGATCGTTAGATTTATTGCTATTAACATTAAAATGACGATGTTGATTTTAAAAAGTCACCGCTAAGTTTAAGATACAGTACTCTTGTGCTGTATCATTTTAGAGGTGTCTTTTAGCTAGATATAACTATCAATTTAAAAATAATTGCTATTCTTTAGCACATCTTCAACCATACCTTGGCATAATCGCGTATTAACTTTTTACATGTAGGTCTATAATATGCTTGATTTTGCCAAATTTACCAAATATTCCAAACCGGGTCCACGCTATACCAGTTATCCCACAGCACTTGAATTTAGTGACAGTTATGCTTATGATGAGTATATCAGAAAGATTGAGAATCAAGATAAAAAAAGACCGTTGTCACTTTATTTTCACTTACCGTTTTGTCGTAATGCCTGTTACTTTTGCGGATGTAATGTCGTTTTTACCTCAAAAGAGGAGAAGATGTTTCGCTATATTGAGTACTTAAAACGTGAAATGGATATTTTAAGTAAACATCTTGACATGTCACGTGAGGTGATTCAGTTGCATTTTGGCGGCGGAACTCCGACATTTTTTTCTGCAACACAACTTCAAGAAGTCATTGCGATGATTCGTTCGTACTTTAAAAATTTTGTCAACGATGCTGAGATTAGTTGTGAGATTGACCCGCGTCATATTAATGAAGATCAGATGAAAGTTCTCAGTGAAGGCGGTTTTAACCGTGTTAGTTTTGGTGTTCAAGATTTTGATGAGAAAGTACAAGTTGCCGTTCATCGCGTTCAGTCCTATGATATCTCTAAAGCAGCGATGAATTTAGCACGTAAATATAATATGAAAAGTGTTAATATTGATCTCATCTACGGTTTGCCGTATCAGACGTTAGAGACTTTTAAAAAGACTCTTGAGTTGGCATTAACACTTAATCCAGATCGTTTCGCCGTCTTTAATTATGCGCATGTGCCGTGGATGAAAAAGACCATGCGTAAAATTGATGAGACCACCTTGCCGCTGCCGGATGAAAAACTGCAAATTATGCAGCACACTATTGATTTTTTAAACTCTAACGGTTACAAAATGATTGGAATGGATCACTTTGCAAAACCTGAAGATGAGCTTTTCTTAGCAATTGAAAAAGGTGAACTGCACCGAAACTTCCAAGGTTACACAACAAAAGGCGGGGCAGACCTAATCGGTATTGGTCTGACCTCTATTGGCGAGGGCAGTGACTATTATGCGCAAAACTTCAAAGATATGAAACTGTATGAAGCGGCTATTGAAGCAGGAAAACTTCCATTTGAACGAGGGGTGCTTTTAAACGAAGACGATCAAATTCGTCAATATGTCATTATGGAGTTAATGAGTAACTTTAAACTCGATATTAAACGATTTGATGAGAAATTTAACGTCAATTTTAAAGAGTATTTTGCTGATGCAATCGAAGCGTTAAAACCATTAGCCGATGAAGATTTGCTTTTTCTCTCTGATGAAAAGATTGAATGTTCCCAAACCGGTACACTTTTAATTCGAAATATTTCTATGCCGTTTGATGCGTACATGTCAAAACACGTCGCATCGAAAAAAACCTTTTCAAAGACGGTGTAAATGTCCAAAACGCCCGAAGAAATTTTTGACTTTACGGCTATATCAGATGAGTGTATTAAATGCGGAAAATGTATACCGGTCTGTACCATTTACAATGTTAATCCCGATGAGGTTACGAGTCCGCGTGGTTTCATTGATCTTTTAGGCGCTTATAAACAAGGGCATTTAGAGTTAGACAAGACTGCAAAAGAAATTTTTGAGAGCTGTTTTTTATGTACTAATTGTGTCGATATCTGCCCCAAGTCACTGCCGACAGATATGATTATTGAGCAGGTACGCTCTGATATTGCACAAAAATATGGAATTGCCTGGTTTAAAAGAGCATTTTTCTATCTGTTACGTCATCGAACAACAATGGATATTCTCTTTAAGCTGGGTTATGTGTTTCAAACGTGCGGATTTAAGATTAAAAAAGATATTGAGTCGATGGAGCCACGATTTTCATTGCCTATTATAAAAAAAGACCGTCTGCTTCCATCCATGGGGAAAACCTCATTTCTAAATGCAAATCCTGAAAATATTTCCAATGGCGGTAAGCGTAAAGTCGCTATTTTTATTGGCTGTTTGGGAAATTATAATTACACCCAAATCGGCTCAGGACTCTTAAGTATTTTAAAGCATCTTGAAATTGATGCCTTTATTCCAAAAAAGCAGCTTTGTTGCGGTGCTCCTGCATATTTTACCGGTGATTTTGATACGGTAGACCATAATGCCAAAAAAAATATTGAATACTTTGAGAGTTTTATTGATGATGTTGAAGCGATTATTGTTCCTGAAGCGACTTGCAGCGCCATGCTTAGTATCGATTATGAACACTTTTTTCATGATCAGCCGGAGTGGTTGAAGCGTGCTGTTGCACTAAAAAGTAAAATCTTTATGGCAACAGAGTGGTTAGAGAAACATACCGACTTAAATACACTGCTCGCATCAAAAAACAGAAGTGATCTAAAAGTGACCTATCATGATCCGTGTCATGCCCGTAAGATGCAAGGTATCTATGAAGAGCCGCGAAAATTGATAAATCAAAATTATGATATTGTTGAGATGAGTGATCCAAACCAGTGTTGCGGTTTTGGCGGCGTGACGATGCAGACAGAGAAGTTTCATTTTGCCCAAGCTGCTGGTAAGCCTAAAGCTGCAATGATTAAAAAGAGCGGTGCCGATGTAGTTTCAGCTGAGTGTAGTGCCTGTCGTATGCAGATTAATAACTCCATGCATGAAGCAGGGGTTGAGACGGTTTTTAAGAACCCTATTGAACTAATTGCCGAGGTATTGGAGTCCTAAGATGAAAATTTTAATTCTGTTATGCAGTTTACTGCTTCTCTCTTATGCGGAAGAACCACAAAAAATTACATGTAAAAAAATTTCTGAAGCTTCAGGGCTTCTCTTCTCTAAAAAATATCCTAACGTAATCTGGACTCATAACGATTCTGGAGACAGACCCTTTCTTTATGCTATAGATAGAGAAAGTTTACAACTGATTTCAAGGGTGAAAATTGAAAATGCGCGACATAAAGACTGGGAAGATATTACCTTTTACGACGGTAACATAGTTATTGGAGATTTTGGAAACAATAAGAGTAGACGAAATGCACTCAAACTTTACTTTATTAATGAACCTAATCCTTATAAAGAGAAAAAAGTAACCGCCAAAAAGTATTTGAAATTCAAATATTCAGATCAAGTCGATGACAAAATAAGAAATTATGATTGTGAGGCAATGTTTAGTTTTAACAATGCTCTGTTTTTATTGACAAAACATCGAGAAGATCGCAATACGACGCTATATAAAATAGAGAAGGACATTGCTAAAAAAGTGACTAATTTTAATATTTGCGGTAAAGTAACTTCTGCTGATAGTAATGGCAGCCATATTGCAGTATTGACGTATGATTTACTTTATATACTCCGACCTACACTAACAAGTGATAATATTTTTGACGGTAAAATATATAAGAAAAGAATTGATGCAGGTAAAGTAGAAGGTGTCTCCTTTTACAAGAATGAAATTAAAGTGATTAATGAAGATGCAGAAATTTTTACCTATAAAATTAATGATATTATAAAAGGCTGATGTATATGGAGTTTTGGAATCATATTTACGAGCAATTTGATCCCGTAGCATTTCATCTCTTCTCTATTCCGGTTCACTGGTATGGAATGATGTATGTCTTAGCACTTGTGAGTGCTCTGTATATTGCTAAATGGATTGTTAAAAAAGATAACATCGACATTACGAAAGATCAGCTAGATGACTATTTTATTTGGGTTGAAATAGGTGTTATACTTGGTGCACGCTTAGGTTTCGTTCTCTTTTATGATACGCATACGATGTATTACATTACCCATCCGTGGCAAATATTTAACCCATTTATGGATGGTGAGTTCGTTGGTATTCGAGGTATGAGTTTTCATGGCGCGGTTATTGGTCTTTTAGTTGCTTCATATCTGTACAATAGAAAGCACAAAGTCTCTTTTGGCAGATTAATGGATTTGGTAGCAATTTCAGTTCCTTTAGCGTATGTTTTTGGACGGATTGGAAACTTTTTAAATCAAGAGTTGATTGGTAAGGCAACTAATATGCCATGGGGTATTTATGTTCACGATATATTACGACATCCATCACAGCTGTATGAGGCATTTTTAGAGGGTGTTGTTGTATTTGTCATTATTTACATGTACCGCCGTCATAAACACTTTGAAGGTGAGTTGATTTTGCTTTACGGACTACTTTATGGAGCAGCTCGGTTTGTAGCTGAAATATGGAGAGAACCTGATGTTCAAATTGGCTATATCTGCTGTGGCTGGCTGACACAAGGGCAGCTTTTAAGTGCCCTAATGATGTTGGGAGTTGTCATCTCTTGGCCAATAGCCAAGAAGTATGCACAAGCTAAATAACGCATTTATAAAAAATATTAATCAAATGCTCTGTTTTGCTGATGCTTCTCTACAATTTTTAGCAGTGAGAGGAAAAAGGCGGTAATCGCCGGACCTAAAATCATTCCCCAAAAACCAAAAGTACTTAAACCTGCTATGATCGCAAAGAAGATGATAATCTCATTTAATTTGGTCTCAATGGCTACGAGTTTGAGGTTAATGTATTTAATAATCATCGGTTTAATCAGTGTATCTGCAATAAACGAGATAACAATGATGGTATAAAGTGCAATGAAAACAGCAGACTCTATATTGCCTTTAGCCAATTCATAAACCATGAATGGAATCCACATCAATGCCCCTCCTATAATAGGAATAAGTGATGCAAAACCAAAAAGAATTCCAAAAAGAAGACCATCATAGCCCATAAACGAGATGGCAATTCCAAAGAGTGCTCCCTCAAAAATTGCGGTGACAATAATAGAATAAAAGACGACACTCATGACAGAACTGATCTCAAAACCAAGCAGTGTTGCATCTTGTTTTTGAAGTTGAATGACACGCTTTAAGAAGTCAGTAATCGCTCTTCCATTGTATTGAGCAAAAAAGTAGAAGATAATGATTAAAAAGGATGTTTTAACAAAAGAGGCACTGTAACTTCCAATTTTACCGGCAATGACGAGTGCATTAGAAGCAAAATTAGTAATATTGAGTTCTTCAAGCCAACTATGCATATATTGCTTCACCGGTTCAAGAAACGGTGGCGTTTCATCAATGATGCTAGTGAGTTTTTGAAAAACGATGTCAATTGCTTGCGCATCAATATGATTTAGCTTAATAGTGAGTGCCGTAAGGGTATAACCCAGTGGTGCAAAGAGCATAATAAAGAGTAAAACGGTTGAGAGTGACGCTGCTAAGAATTTTGAATTAAACATATGTTCGAAGCGATGTTGAATATTGGCAGTTGAGATTGCTAAGAGTGCGGCAATAGTGATGGTAAGCAAAAAAGGCTGATAGAGTATGTATAAGAGGTACAGCGCCAATACAAATAGTGCCATTAAAAAATATTTTGGTTGCATTAAAAGAGCTTCTCCTGAACTTTTGGATAAGTGAATTTTAGCAGTTCATACGCTTTTTGTGTTGCAATACGACCTTTTGCAGTACGTTCAAGAAAACCGTTAGCAAGTAAAAAGGGTTCAAGTACGTCTTCAATGGTTCCTTCATCTTCACTTAGTGCTGCTGCAATGGTACTAAGACCCATCGCTCTACCTTTTGCATGGACCAAAAGTTCAAGTAGTTTAATATCCATCTCATCAAAACCATTGTCATTAATACCGAGTTCATTGAGTGCATATTGTGTGCGATTTAAGTCAATAAGTGTTTCATTGCTGACATCAGCAAAGTCACGAATACGTTTTAAAAGTCGTAGTGCAATTCGAGGTGTACCCCGACTGCGTTTTGCAACTTCATGTGCCGCGTTAGTGCGAATAGGTTTATTCAGCTTTTTAGATGCTAGTGTTACAATTTGTGAGAGTTCACTGTTATTATAAAACTTCATACGAAAGTTCATTCCAAAACGGTCACGCAAGGGATTTGAAAGCATACCCGCTCGTGTCGTTGCACCAATAAGTGTGAACCTAGGCAGATCAATCTTTACGCTTTGAGCTGCCGGCCCACTACCAATAATAATGTCAAGGCGAAAATCTTCCATGGAAGGATAGAGTATCTCTTCTACCGCAGGAGAGAGTCTATGGATCTCATCAATAAAAAGAATATCACCTTCATCCAAGTTGGTCAAAAGAGCTGCAAGATCACCACTTTTTTCTATCATTGGTGCTGCTGTTACTTTAATGTTGGTGTTCATCTCATTGGCAATAATCAGTGCTAATGTTGTTTTTCCAAGACCGGGAGGTCCGTATAGAAGAACATGATCAAGCTGCTCGGAACGTTTTTTACTTGCTTCAATGAAGACACCAAGGTTTTTTTTGATCTGCTCTTGTCCAATGTAGTCGCTCCAGCCATCAGGTCGTAATGAGGTCTCAGTGCTTTCATCAGAAGTAAATTTTTCTATCTCTACAATACGTTCCACTATGTTTGCCTAGTACGTATGGATTTCATCAGGAAATTCTTTGGAAATAACTTCTTTTTTATATTGCGTAACAGCATCTTTAACCAATTCAGCACCATTGAGATATTTTTTGACAAATTTTGGAGTGAATGCTTCAAAAAGTCCTAACATATCTGAAAAAACAAGGACTTGACCATCCACTCCATTACCCGCACCAATTCCAACTACTGGAATGCTAACACTTTGGGCAATTTGAGTCGCAACATCGGCTTTGACTCCTTCAATAACCATACAAAACGCTCCGGCATCTTCTACTGCTTTGGCATCAAGTAAAAGCTGTTTGATGCTGGCATCGTCTTTACCTTTAACAAGGTAGCCCCCTTCACCTCGAACTGATTGCGGCAAGAGACCAATGTGACCACACACTGCAATACCATTGTCAACAAGGTGTTTGATGATCTCTGCTTTATCATCGCCACCCTCAATTTTGATGGAATCTGCCGTAGTCTCTTGAAAAACTCTAATAGCATTATCTAAAGCATTCGTTTTACATGTATACGTTCCAAAAGGCATATCACAAATAGTAAAGGTGTTGGGTGCCCCCTTGCAAACGGCATTGGTATGGTAAATCATCTGATCGAGTGTTGCACTCAGTGTGTCGTTGTGTCCGGCAAAACTCATATTAAGACTATCACCAATGAGAATAATATCAGCAATATCATTAAACAGATTTGCAAAAAGTGCATCGTATGCTGTTATCATTGTTAATGGAGTTGTATTCTTAGATTTCTTAATTGTATTGACAGTCATTTTTTTCATCATTCACAAACCTCCGTTCTTTTGAATGGGATTTTAACAAAACTTTATACAAATTTGGTATAATTTTACAAAATAGGAGAATTAT
The DNA here is from genome assembly GCA_964481625.1 of uncultured Sulfurimonas sp. Taxonomy (GTDB): domain Bacteria; phylum Campylobacterota; class Campylobacteria; order Campylobacterales; family Sulfurimonadaceae; genus QNZR01. Next base: position 1,403 of record CAYZUN010000085.1, on the reverse strand, counting down.
TTACAATGGGTGTAAGAAGAGAACTTGAGACGAACTTTGATTTTGAAATAGTCGATGAGTTTTTAGATCATTATTCTATGATGGTTGATATTCTTGAACCGTTGATAATTGACTTAGAAAGAAAAGAGTTTTATTCACGCAGTTTAGATGAACTGTTTAGAATTTTTCATAACATTAAATCAGCAGCTGGATTTTTAAAGATGGAACCAATGGTCAGACTTTCTACCTTTATAGAAAGTGAATTAGAGGTCATGCGTGAACTTCCCGGTCCTGCAAATAAAGAGACCACCAATTGGCTGCTTTTGGTTAATGATATTTTTGTTCAGTGGCAAGATGATTTAAAACTCGATAATGAACTAAGTAAAATAAACTTCTCTTTACTGAAACTTCCGGATTTGGAGAATATTTGAAACAACTTGTAGCGTACATCACCTCAGGCTATCCCGAAAAAACATTTACAACAGATTTAGCACTCTCTCTTGGTCAAAGCGGTGTTGATACATTAGAGCTCGGCGTTCCATTTTCAGATCCGGTTGCCGATGGTCCCGTTATTGAAAAAGCAAATTTTCTTTCACTCCAACAAGGTTTTAAATTTCAAGACTTACTTGATATTTCCAAAGAAGTTGCCGGCAGTGTAGATACCTTGTGGATGGGTTATTTTAACCTTTTTTATCAATATGGATTTGAAGATCTTTTAAAAGAGGCAGCTAAATTACATGTAAACGGAATGATCATTCCTGATTTACCACATGAAGAGACCCTACGATACGCAGCAAGCTTTGATCAGCACGGTTTGGCAAACATAACATTTGTAGCACCCACAGATTCTGAACAACGTATTGAGCAGATTGTAACGAATGCGAAGAAGTTTATTTATTTAGTTGCTTATGCCGGTATTACAGGTTCTGGTAAAAGCGAAGACCTTCAAGAAGTTATTACCAATATTAAAAAATACAGCCAAACTCCTGTCTATGTCGGCTTTGGTGTTAATGAGAAAACAGCTAAAGCTAAAGTTGAAGGAGCCGATGGTGTTATTGTCGGTTCTGCCTTTGTTAATATTCTCTTAGATGACAATCTCAACTACACACAAAAAATTAAAAACTGCTCAACACTCGCTTCTAACATAAAAGATATCATTAACGAATAGATGTTATAATGTTAATCCAAAATATGGGGCTGACTTGGTTTCGACAGGAGCTAATCGTCTTTGATTGCAAGTCCGGCTGAGCATTCCGGTTACGCGGCTCATCTTGCTTAAATGCAAACAATACAAATTATCGCCCAGCTTTAGCAGTAGCTTAAGTTTTAACCCCTCGTAAGAGGAGGGCTGCTTCACTTGTGGATTCTAAATAAGCAAGATTCGAAGTATAACCCTTTATTTAGATATATTTTAAGTGTGTCTC
>CAYZUN010000084.1:0-10046 GCA_964481625.1 uncultured Sulfurimonas sp. | reverse complement strand
ATTTTGATCGTAATGGTTACCAATATCACGGTGTAGTTGCTGCATTTGCTGAAGCACTTCGTGCAAACGAAATTAAGTTCTAAGGGATCGATGATGGAAATTAACAAAGAAGACTTTGAAGAATCGATCGTAAATATCGGTCGTGTAACAAAAGTTGTAAAAGGTGGACGTCGTTTCCGTTTTACAGCACTTGTTGTAGTTGGAGATAAAAACGGTACTGTAGGTTACGGTACCGGTAAAGCCAAAGAAGTTCCAGACGCAATTAAAAAAGCTGTGGATAATGCATTTAAAAATCTTACAACGGTGAAAATTAAAGGGACTACGATCTCTCATGACATTGAATATAAATACAATGCGAGTCGTGTTCTTATGAAACCTGCATCTGAAGGTACCGGAATTATTTCTGGTGGTGCGATGCGTCCTGTTCTTGAGCTTGCAGGAATTCAAGATATCTTAACTAAGTCTTTGGGTTCAAATAATCCAAATACTGTTGTGCGTGCTACTGTTGAAGCACTTGCAAGTTTAAAAGGATAATCAGATGGCATTAGAAAACTTAAGTCCAGCAGCTGGTTCTACCCATTCACGTAAACGCGTTGGCCGTGGTCAAGGTAGTGGTTGGGGTAAAACTGCTGCTCGTGGACAAAATGGTCAAAAATCTCGAACAGGTTATAAGCGTAAGCGTAACTTCGAGGGTGGACAGATGCAACTTGCAAAACGTCTTCCTAAGATCGGTTTCTTCTCACGTAACGTAAAGCCTTACGTTATTAACGTTGGGAAGATCAAAGTAGTAGCAGAGTTAGCTGAGATCACAATGGAATCAATCCGTGGTGTTCATAAACTAAACAAATCTGTAACTCGTGTTAAACTTGTTGGAGCATCTGCTAAAGATCTTGCTTCAAAAATTAAAGACGAAAACGTTACAACAACAGGAAATTAACAGTGAATCAGCAACTCGTAAATAAAATTTTAATTACAGTTGGTTTTCTTTTTCTCTACCGTTTACTGGCATATGTGCCGGTACCGGGAGTTGATGCGTCTATCATAGCTTCTTTCTTTGATTCACATGCTAATGATGCATTGGGTCTTATGAACATGTTCAGCGGTAACGCAGTTGAGCGACTTTCTATTATCTCTCTTGGTATTATGCCTTATATCACCGCTTCAATTATTATGGAACTTTTAGCAGCTACCTTCCCAGCACTTGGTCAGATGAAAAAAGAGCGTGATGGCATGGTGAAATATATGCAGATCATTCGCTATGCAACTATTGCCATTACGTTAGTTCAAGCAATTGGCGTGAGCGTTGGTCTACAGAGTCTTACAGGCCCAGACGGCAGTAGTGCGATTTTAGTCGATCAAAATACATTTATTTTACTTGCGGCAGTATCAATGTTAGCAGGTACAATGTTATTGATGTGGATTGGTGAGATGATTACACAAAGTGGTGTCGGTAACGGTATCTCTTTAATTATCTTTGCAGGTATTGTCTCAGCAATTCCAAGTGCTATTGGTCAGAGCGTTACAATGATTAATACGGGAGCAATGAGTTTCTTAACGCTTATATTTATTATTGCATTGATTTTAGCAACGGTATTTGTCATTATCTACATTGAGTTAGGGGAACGTCGTATTCCTGTTACTTATGCGAAAAAGACAATGATGCAAAACCAAAATAAGCGTGTGATGAACTACATTCCTGTAAAAATCAACCTTTCTGGTGTTATTCCAGTTATTTTTGCATCGGCAATTTTAATGTTCCCGATGACGGTACTCTCGAGCAGTACGAATCCGATGATTCAAACAATTGCAGATTTTTTAAATCCTAATGGATATTTCTTCAACTTTTTGACCTTCTTATTCGTTGTATTTTTTGCATTCTTTTATGCATCGATTACATTTAACGCTAAAGATATTTCAGATAACTTAAAACGTCAAGGTGGATTTATTCCTGGTGTTCGTCCAGGTAAGTCAACTAGCGAGTTTTTAAATGAAACCGCATCTCGTCTTACGATTACGGGTGCCATCTATTTAGGACTAGTAGCAACACTGCCGTTTATGATCATTAAAGGGGTTGGGGTTCCTTTCTTCTTTGGCGGTACTGCGGTACTCATCGTTGTTCAAGTTGCACTTGACACAATGCGTAAGATCGAAGCTCAGATTTACATGAGTAAATATCAAACTATTAGCGCGGTTGGTCTATAAAAATGGCGATTGCGTTGCGCAAACCTCAAGAAATTGAAAAACTTCGCGCTGCTAACAAAATTGTTGGCGGCGCACTTCAGTTGTTACAAGAAAATACAAAAATTGGTTCCACTTTAAAAGAGCTTGATGCGATGGCAGAAGATTATGTCAGAAGTCATGGTGCCAAGCCATCTTTTAAAGGACTTTACGGTTTTCCAAATGCTGTTTGCTGTTCGCTTAATGAAGTGATTATTCACGGAATTCCAAAGGACTATAAATTGCAAGAGGGTGATATTATCGGTTTTGATATCGGTACGGAGCTTGACGATTATTTTGGTGATGGGGCTATAACGCTGGGTGTTGGAGATATTAGTAAAGAAGATGAAGAACTGATTGCGTGCTCTAAAGATGCACTTTATCATGCTATAGACATCATTAAAGATGGTATGCGTTTTAAAGAGCTATCGTATGAGCTTGAGCAGTTTATTACTTTACGTGGTTTTGTTCCATTGCGTGGCTTTTGTGGTCATGGCATTGGGAAAAAACCGCATGAAGAGCCTGAAATTCCAAACTATCTTGAAGGAAAGAATCCAAAAGCCGGACCTAAAATTAAAAATGGGATGGTTTTTTGTTTGGAGCCGATGATCTGTCAAAAAGATGGAACGAGCAAGATTTTGGAAAACAAGTGGGATGTTGTTAGTGCCGATGGATTACGCGGTTCACATTATGAGCATACTGTTGCAGTAATCAACGGTAAAGCAGAAATACTATCTCTTGCGTGAGATGAAATTTAAAAAGGATACATAGTGGCTAAAGATGATGTCATTGAAGTAGACGGCAAAATTATTGAAGCTTTGCCAAATGCAACTTTTCGTGTTGAGTTAGAAAACACACATGTAATTTTATGTCATATTGCTGGAAAAATGCGTATGCACTACATTAAAATCTTACCGGGTGATACGGTTAAAGTAGAACTGACCCCTTACAGCCTTGATAAAGGCAGAATTACTTATCGATATAAGTAAACACTTTTACATGTAAAAACTATTGCTTTTACATGTAAATATAGTATACTTTCTTTAATTTATATCCACATATAACATCTTATAATATTATGATTCTTAATAATAATTTTTTTTAAACAGACTATAAAGACAAATTTGATAATATTCTTTTAAAAGTTATGTTACAGGTTATTGACACAGTGATTAAAAAAAAATACATACATACAAAAATATTTTATATGGCACTTGCAATGGGTATTGTTATGGGTGTTATAAATGCCTATTTAGACAGGTATGTCTTTTTTGTTACATCAGGTACATTTTTAGATATGTTACTGTTTGATGTACCTTTAACTGATGCCTATGCCCGCAGTGTCGTCTTAGCACTTTTTATTGTGTTTGGCTATTTACTCTCAAAAAAACACGAAGAGTTAAAAACAGGCAATGCACTACTTAAACTCTCCCTTGAGAACTCTCCAGAAAGTATCTATTGGCTAAATGAAGGGGGAAGAATTTATTATGCCAATAGTAGTGCAGCTGCTAAATTAGGTTATGGAATTGATGAGTTAAAGCAACTAAGCATTTATGATCTTCATCAGCACGATAAAAAATATGATGAAGTATCTTGGATGCAGCAGTGGCAGATGCTTAAGAAAAAAGGAACCATGACATTTGAAACTTCCTTTGTCACAAAATTGGGAGATGTCTTAGATGTTGAAATAGTTTCAAATATGATAGAACATGACAATAGACACTACTTTGTCGGATTTGTTCGAGATATTACACAACGCTTACAGAGAGAAAAAAGAATTCGACAACTTCTAATACATAAGGATGATACTAGTAAAAAACTTAAGATATTAGCTAATAAAGATAGATTAACTGGAATTTTCAATCGCCTAAAATTTGATGACTTTTTAAATCAGTATATTATGGAATATCGACGCTACAAGAAGGGTTTTGCACTGATAATGTGTGATATCGATCATTTTAAAAATATAAATGATAAATATGGACATAAAGCAGGTGATGAAGTACTAAAAGAGTTTGTTTTGCTACTACAGGAGTACACAAGAGAGAGTGATCTTCTTGCGCGCTGGGGTGGAGAAGAGTTTATGCTTTTATTGCCTCAAACACATCTTGGACAAGCTAAAAAAGTGGCTGAAAAAATCCGTGCTAGTACAGAGCAAAGGATTCATACTCCATCAGACAATATTACTGTAAGTATCGGTGTTGTCGAAGTTGGAAATGAAGATACGTCTGAAAGTATATTTTTACATGTAGATAAAGCACTCTATAGAGCAAAAAATGGTGGTAGAAATAGGGTTTGTACTGCTGCTACATAAATTTTATGTGATTAAAAGCTCTTTCTCATTATTGTAGTTCACCGTAATAGTATGTATTGCCTCATTTTGTAAAATCTGAAAACTAACACTATAATTATCTGGTGATTGTGATGATAATCTTGTGACTGCATAATCTTCCACATACTCATTAAGATGGTTTGCAATTTTAGAACTAAGTTTATCCCAGTGTCTTAGTGCTGTCTCTTCTTCATCATCATACAGACCACTCTCATCGAAATCGATATTTTCATACTGTAAACCTGTTTTACGCAGTTTTGTAAAAAGATGTTCACTCTCAACAAGTAGTTCTTTTAATTGTGTAAATAGCAGTTCATCCATTTTAAATTCAGACAAAGGTTTCCTTTATTTTTGAGGCTTGAGTTTTTGTTTAATATTTCGGGGAAGATCGACAAATCCAACCTTAACCATTCCTTTTTGTGATGCATCATCAAGAACCTTAGCGTCAACGACCATCGAGCCAGGGTAAAAGCGGATGAGTTTAAACTTTGTTGTCTCTATGGTAAAAATGATATTTTCATTTGAGTACTCTACGCTTTTTTTCTTTTTTCCCATTCCCATAGTTAATCCTTGAGGTAGATACCCGTATCTTTGATTTCGATGCTTCCGTTTTCTTGAAGTTTACTCAATGCTCGTTTGTAACTTTTTTTACTGAGATGAAATATTTTTTTAATATCATCAGCATCACTTTTGTAGTTATAAGGCATCATCCCACCATTCTCTTTTAAAGTATTTAGTACTTTTGATGCATCATCACCGCTTGTCTTCCCAATACGTTGCAGTGAAATATCTAGCTTCCCGTCACTACGACGCAGTTTGATATATGCCGTTTTAAAATCACCTGTTTTAATAGGCTCAAAGACCTCATTTTTGTAAATGAGTCCTTCATATTCATTGTTGACAATGACTTTATAGCCCATAGGAGTGCTAGCAAACACTAAAGCAGTAATTTGCTCATTTGGCTTTAACGTTTTAGGTGCTTGAGTAAGATAATTTTGAACTTTTTCCACGCCAATAAGACGATTGGTCTGCTCGTCTAAATCTACATGTAAAAGACGCTTGTCCCCAACAGTAAAAGGAGTCTTTTGTTTGGTACGCGGAACAAAGAGATCTTTTGGCAGCCCCCAGTCAACAAATGCACCAAAGGGAGCGGTGTCAACTACTTCAAAAAAGCCAAATTCGCCGAGTTTGGCATGAGGCTTCTGTGTTGTTGCAACCGGTCTATCTTCTGAGTCGGTATAGACAAAGACATCAAGAAAGTCACCAACTTGCATACTGTCGGTAACATATTGATTGGGAAGTAGCACATCCTCTTCATCTTCTGCTTTTAAAAAAAGCCCGGGATCAGTCTCTCTGTCAATTTGTAAGGTATTAATCATTCCAATTTGTATAGTTGTATTCATGGTGTAATTGTATCGAAAAGTGAGAGATTAAAGATGAGGACATCTCTTATTTTTGTGCTCCATACCAATTTCCTCGACATCCAAAGTCATCTTGCCATGTGCCGTTTATGCTGTTTGATTGTACAACCCCTTCATAAGTAGCTATATTATTACCACTAAAAGCAAATCCTCCTGAGATTTTGCCCGTGCTTGTATCATGAGTACCTGTCACGAGAAATGTTCTATCCCATCCATCCAATACTGACCCGAGCACTTCATTATTTTCAGAAATCTCAAATGAACCTTGCGCACTCTTACAGGGTGTTTGCCCGTCAAATGTGGTTTGGGTAGTAGGTGTGACCGTGACCGTATAGTGCCCTTGTGCTTGTGCTTCTTCACCGGAAGGTTCATCATCTGGCGACTCAATAGTACCTTTGGCTCCGGTCTGAATTGCATTAGCGTTAATAGTGTAGTCAATATTGAGCTTATTGGAGTACTTGAAGTTACCTTCGTCAGTTACCCCTGCAAGTTTATAAACAGCTTTATTTTGCATATTAGCTGACAATAACACCCAGTCATACCTTGTCGTGCCGTCACCATCAACATCGTCATTGAGTTGAAACATATACCAAGCAGGTGTTGGTACAGCAACATCAACTTTTAACCATCCAAAGGGATTATCTTGTGTTAGCGCCTTTCCTTTAAGTTGGTAAACAATTCCGTTTGCAGTAGTAAATGCCCAGTCAAATGGGTCATTGTCATTTAAGGGTGCAAAGTCATGCTGTCCAAATGTTCCGGCAAGTTCATAACTAGTCGCATTCATTAAAGCATCTTCAATAACTGTAGCTGCATTAGCACTATTTACTCCAAGTATTAAAAAAACGGTTGATAATAAAATTTTCTTCATTGATTTTTCCTCTTTTATAGATTGGATTCATTGTGACACATGGGAGGAAGAAAAGCAAGAATATAGAGTTTAGATAAATATATTTTATTGACCGTTACAAATTGATACAATTTTTATGTGTTTAAAAGTGTCGCAATAGTGTTTTATATGTAAATCCTAAGATTGCATTTCTGTAGTTACCTTGTAGATAAGTTTCAAATCCAAAGTGGAGTGGTAACTTAAATTCATACTATTTTAGAAGAAATTAGGTGTTGACACAGAATTTATTACACTCACTTTAATGCTGGTGAAAATATTTTTGTGCGTACAACATTCCAACCTTTCCTCGCACTGTACGTTTGTACGCTTCGATATCTTCTTTGATGCCACCAGTAACCATAACACATTTGTTACATTTATTGAGTTGTGTTGAGAGCATTTCCAAACTGAAGTCACCACACGTTTTGGATATTTTAAGACATTCTTTTTGTGTGCATGACATAAATTACTTTCATAACTATATTTTATAAAATTATAATATAACATCATTATAACTAAATTGATTTATGTCAACAAAGTGTCATCCTAGCTTAAAAGCTCCTCTGCCAAAGGCCCTTGAATTATATTGATATCCAATTTTTTAAGTTCTTGTAATTGCTCATTTTCTTTAACTCCTGTTGCAATTAGTGTAATGCTTAGAGAGTCGGCTAAAACTTGAAGTGCATGCATACTTTCAGATGATTGATCTAAGAAAAATGAGACGTCAGCTTTAATAAATTGTGGTCTAATATCTTTTAGATAGGCGTAATCTTTTGATTCGCCGGTAAACTCATTAATTCCGATTTTGTATCCGTAGCGCTCAAGCAGTGCATCAAAACTTTTTACAATCTCAAGATTTTTCAGCACAATACTGTCTGAAATTTCAAATGCAACCTGAGAACTAAAATGATTAGAATAGAGTTTAAAGAGTTTTTGCAGATCATCATAAGAGTGCGGTGCTTTTAAAAATTCACTGGAGAGCCGAATGGAGTATTCTGTATGTTTTTTCTGCTGTGGTGGGCTTTTGAAAAGTTTTTCAAGAATATACATGTACATTTTTTGAATCAGTCCCAGGCTAATCGCCGGAGCGATAAAACTACCATAAGAGTAGTTATTGTTCTCTTTGTCATTAATGGCAAATGTTAAAATACGCTGTACTTCTTTTTTTGTTCTACTGTCAACAACCGGCCAAAAGGTGGGTTTGAAATAGTCAAATGACATCGCATTTTCAATAATATGGCGCCACTGCTCTTTACCCATAGCATTCTTATCATCAACATTTTCATATACGTAGATGCAATTACTTTCATTAGTTTTAGCTTGAGTCAGTGCATAATCTGATTTGGTTAAAAGCTCTGCAATACTCTGATTATGATGGTAGCGATACACTCCAATAGCAATGCCACAGCTCTCGTCTTCAAGTTCATATTTCTGTTTTATGCTATAGACTTTTTCTTGAAGCTCAAGAGCAATATTAAGAGCATTTTCACTCTCGCAATCAGGTAGGATAATTGCAAATTCAGTTCCGTTAAGACGTGAGACAATGTAGTCGTGAAACGGCTGACTGATATCAAGCAGTACTGATGCAAACTGGTGGAAAAAATCATTAGTTTTTTGATGTCCAAGCTGTTGATTAATATGTTGGGCACCATTTAAAGAAATTAAGAAGGTACTGCCTCCATTATGCTCATTTTCTATGTTTAAAATATTAGGTAGTTTGAGCATCAAATAGCGACGGTTATAGAGTTTGGTAAGCGGATCGTTATAGAGCAGTTCCTGATTACGCTGGAGTGCTTCATTCCCTTTGTCAAATATATCTTTGACTTTTTTAACCATGGTGTTCATCGCAGTTACGACATCTAGAAATTCTAATGTATATGGGAGTTCCTCTTGAATAATAAACTTATTTTTAGTGATCGCTTCAGCCTGTTTTTGAACTTTAGTGAGCGGTCGTAAGAAAAGGTGCAGAAAAATGCTTAAAATACCAAGTGAGATGACAGCAATAATACTAAACCAGATCAGTAGATTAATCAGTATGTCATAGAGTTGAACGTAAGCATAGGTATTGTCACTTTGTACATGTAAAATACCAATGGGTGACCATCCAGAAGAGACTTGAGCTGAGGCAGTGGGTATATTAATGGGTATAAAATCAATAAACCATTGGGGAACATCAGGACTTTTTTCTTCAGCAATACGTTCGTATATGATGCTATCTTCAATATCAAGTAAGACAATTTTTTGGTAATATCCACTGTCAAAATTAGCATTAATCATGATAGACATTATCATCTCATCACCTAACGCTGTTCCTAGTGTTAAACTGAGGGATGAGGCAGTATTTTTGGCATCATTGTAGAGTTGTTCTTGGGTCTGCTCATTGGCAGATTTAAAGTTTAACATCAATACTGTCATGAGAATAATGATCATAAATAGTGATGTTAATATGGCCATCTGTTTAAAAAGTGTCATAGCTTGTTCCTTTTAATGTTATTGACAAGAATATCCCATTTTTTGTGGGTTTTTTCGCTTTTGACGGCTTTGCCTTGCTCGCCTCTTTTCTTAGCTAAAAAGAGGCTATCACCGTTAAAGTTATAAATTGGAATCAGATCACGGCGTTTGTCTGCCGGAAAAATTTTTAAATTGTAGTTGTCTAAAACCAACGGAATAGATTTAGGCGTTTTAAAGTAGGTCAAAACCATGTGTGCTTGGCGGTATTTTAGAGATTTGACATAGGAGAAATAAAGTTTTTGAGTGTCAACTCCTAAATGTTTGAGTGCAAAATACTTTGCTATGACATAATCTTCACAATCTCCTAAATCGCGCCCAAGAAACTCCCAAGGAGTTGCCCAGTAGTCTTTTTTATTATAGTTTTTGATATCAGAAAGATAGGGAGTATTGTTGTAAAAATCGTTGACCCCTTCAAGTTTTTCAAGGTCACTTTTATGGCGAAAGGTTTCTAATGTCTTGTTTAGTAGAATAAAGCGGTTTTTAGCAAATTTGCCGTGTCTGTTTTCAACTGCAGTTAATAGTGGATTATTGACATACGGTTGGGCAAATAAAAATACGACTGCTAAAACTAGTAAGCCAAATTTACGCATCTACCCTCAATTTACATGTATTTTAGTAATCTTTTTCGTGTAATATTTTATCTAGAATTGAAAAGACTTGATTGCTTCCTTGCTCCATC
>CAYZUN010000083.1:0-10047 GCA_964481625.1 uncultured Sulfurimonas sp. | reverse complement strand
ATGTCTGACACCCGATACATTTGTTCAGGTCCATTACCATTGCTAATTGTCTTTTTGACATCTATGCTCCTTAAACGTTTGCTTTTTCATAATTTACTGCGCCATCATATGCGTACTGGTTACCATCCCAAAGACCACCAAATCTAAGGTGACCCCATCCATCAGCCATTTCAAGAAGATTCAATGCAGTAGGAACTACCTCATTGTGACCTTTGTTAAATTTATACATGTAAGGTTCCCAACCGTGCTCCATTACCAGACCATCAGCCGGAGATGACGATGATAATTTTGCCATCGCATAGAACTCACCAAGGTTGTTAAAAACACGGATTGTATCACCATCTTTAATACCTTTTGTCTTAGCTACAACACGGTTAAGTGCAATCGCCGGTACACCACGCTGAAGGCGTAAGAGTGTACGAGATGTTTTATAGTTTGAGTGAATTGACCACCTTGCATGCGGAGTCATCAATACATACGGATACTCTTTACGCTGTGGACGAATACCTTCCATGCCAGTATTGGCTGCTGCCCCCATTCTAATGTACATATCATGATCAACATAGAATGTTTGACGCCCTGACATCGTATGCAGAGGCTCAAATTTGTACAGGTGGTACTCATTCGAGTTATACGGTTTATCGGAATATAGTGGTGATGTCTGTGCTGCTTTATCATTGATTAGCAAAAATCCACCCACTTTGTACATTTTTTCCATCGTCCATGGCTCATACTGCTCACATTTTTCGAGTGCTGCTTGAACTGCCATTTTATCGGTACCAAGGTAGACTTCACCCTCACCCTCCGACTCTTCATCAGTATTGGTGTACTCTTTATGGAAGATTGTCAAGTCATGGTAACCCGGACGTGCATAACGTGTATCATCTTTAATTTTTGCTTTAGCAATATTTTCTGGACGATTTGCAATCTCTTCTAATTTCTTAGCTAAGAATGTAAACATTGTCCACTCATCTTTTGCTTCACCGATATTTTTAATGTTTGCAACCGGCTGTGCCAAGTTGGTAAAACGGTGGTAACCAGGAGAAGTACGTATGTCATAAACCTCATAGTGTGATTTTGCCGGAAGAAGAACGTCAGCATACTGTGCTGCTTCACTCATACGGTAATCTACATAAGCCCAGAAGTCCATACGTTTCAAGAATGCATTACGATATTCACTTGCTTTATTACGACGGAATGTCGAGTCAGCAACAATTAGTGCAGTAGTCGGTAACCACCACGGTTTCGCAACATTACCATATTTTGATTCATTATTTGCTTTACCATGTTTACCTGCAGCTAACATCTCTTCAAGAACGGCAACATACTCATCTTTACTCATTCCGTTTTGAGCACGTTTAACATCTTCATCATTGAAGTACTGCTTGAATGTTTTCATACCGTCACCGTTCATGAACTCACCAACGAACCCTGAACCAAAACGAGGAGCGTATTTACCGCTAAATCCTGACAATGCACCAAGACCTGAGAGTTGAAATTCATTTTCAGTGTTAAGACCACCGTATGGTCCCATACGTCCTGTCAATCCACAGATAGAAGCAACATTCCAAATTGTCATCATACCGTTAAAGTATTTGTTCAGTGAGAATCCTGTTGTAATCTCAACAACTTTAGGAATCGCAATATCACGTGCTAATTGGCGTACCGTATCAGGGTGGACTCCAGTGATATCTTTTGTCTCTTCCGGTGTAAATTTTGCTGCAGATTTTTTAAGCATCTCAAATACTGTTGTTACTTCACGCTCGTGACCATGGACATCTGTAATCATCCATTTTCCCTCTAATGTAGGTTTCACATCATCAGGTAGACGTAATGTGCGCTCATCATGACCTTCAGTACCCGGCATTAAAAATGGTGTTGTATTTGTCTCATTCATACAGTAGAACTGCTCATCCCATTTATGATGATCATCTTTATTCTGTGTATGCTCCATGTCATTACGACGAATCATCTTCTCAGTTTTTATATCAACTAAAAACGAAAGATCGGTATAAATCTTCATAAACTCAGGCTTATATAGTTTCTCAGCTAAGATTGTCTGAATAACACTCATCGCCAAGATATTGTCTGAACCTGCTTTAATAGGAATCCAAAGATCAGCTGATTTAGCAGTAGCATTGAATTCAGGTGTAATAACGATGATTTTTGCACCATTATATTTACCTTCCCATACAAAGTGCGCATCAGGAATACGAGAAACTGACGGATTACCGCCCCACATAACAGCAGTATCTACTGTATACATAAAGTCCCAAGTACATCCAAGGTTACCCTCACCGTATGCAATTGCAGCACCGGAGAACATATCTCCAAGGTATGATGACGGATAGATACGGTTAGCACCTAGCTGTGTAGAGAAACGCAGTGGAGCACCACGACGACCTTCAGTAAGAAGACCCGTACCTGCATGTACCATCAGTTTATCCGGCCCGCGTTCCGGATCACTTAACGTGTCAAAGATGTTTTGGCAAATTTTCTCAGCCGCTTCATCCCAGCTTGCACGTTTCCATTTCCCTTCGCCACGTTCACCAACGCGGATCATCGGGTAAAGAATACGGTCTTTTTGGTACATTACCTGTGAGTGTTGAACTCCCTTATTACAACCACGAGGGTTGAAGTCAGGAATTTTTGCATTAATTACCGGATAACGTGCGGACTGGTTTTCACGAGTGATGACACCATTGTGTGACCATACTTCCCATGCACAGTTACCTTGACAGTTTACACAGTGATATGCAAAACCGTGCTCCTCTTTCTTGCCATAAGTAAAAGAGAACTCATTACGGTACATCTCTTCAGTATAGTTTGTATTGGGATAGTCATTTTTACCATTTTCAACAGACATTACATCTGTTTTAGCAAAAAGGCTTCCTTGTGATGCAACCAGTGCTGCAGTCATCCCTGAAACTTTCAGGAAATTTCTACGTTTATTATTCATAACTTTTGTCATATTTTAAACCTCTTTCCTTATCGTTTAAGCGGTAGATTCATATCATTACCCCAAACATCCCAACTGCCTGTAAATACTTTTACATTCTCATATCCAAGCAGTCGCAGTGCCGTAATAATCTCTGAACTACGTCCAGTTCCCACCATACAGTAAGCATAAATTGTTTTATCTTTACTCACACCATAGTGATCAAAAACTTTTTGCATCTCTTTAGCTGATTTGAATGACTTCTTATTCGCAGTATCTGAAATCTTATTCCATTCAATAAATGTTGAACCGGGAATGTGTCCACTTCGTGCACAGTTATCCATCTTACGCTCACCGATAATTTCCGACATGGCACGTGTATCAATAACAGCATATTTTGACTTGTCACCATTTTCTAAAATATCATCAACAGCTTTTTTAACTTCATTCTTCTCAGCAATATAGTCAAAGTTGATTTTATCTTTGTCAATATGGTAAGTTTTAGCCGTGACATGCTCCTCACCTTTAATCACTAAGAGATCTTTAGCTGCAGTTTCAAGGCGCGACTTAATCTCTTTTTGCTTCACTTTACTCGCTTTACGAACTGCTTGAAGTTCAGCAATTTTTACTTCACTCAATTCTACTTTTTTCTTCAATGCTTTACGAGCTTTTTTATCGATTTTTTTTTCAGCTTTTAGCTCTTTTTTAATTACATCATAGATCTTTTGAGCCGGATCAATTGCCATAATTGCAGCACGACCGCCGTTGAGAACCTTAACGTTTGTATGCCCATAACTCTCAAAAAAAGAGTGAACACCCGTAGCATTTGGACCTTTAAAGTCATCATAGGCAATAACCATTATGTCATTGCTAATACCTTTGCTTCCAATATAGTGCTCTGCATCATCAATACAACGATACAGTGGTGCACAATGCATATCTCCTGTAATGTCAGAGTGATGCAAGTGGTGTGCATACATCTCTACTGATCCCTTAATGTGCCCAAGCTTATATACATCTGCATTATCACCTGAAACAAACATTACCTTTTCATTTCCAATCAGTTTAACTGCCTCTTCAGCAGAAATTAAAATGTCTTTATTTATATAACTATTACCTGCAATGGCTGTACTTAAACCAAGTGTTGCTGCGACACATAGTGTTTGTAACAATCTCTTCATCCGTGCTCCTTATCTAAATTATTACGATACTTTTTCATACTACATAACAAAATAACCTGATAATTATAGTATAAAGAATGCCACTTAGTATTAAAATATGGTATTAAGGGTATATTTTTATGCTCAAGAGGTATTACAAAATGAAACATATATTGTTTATTGATGTATAAGATAAACTAAATTTATCTTAATATGGGTAATCTTAAATTACATGTATATTTTCAAATTAACATGCATCTATAATGTAGAGTTTGTTAATATCATATCTTTAAATATAACGAAAGCAGAGATATCACTATAATATGAATCAGAAATTATTAGATGAAGCGAAAGACAGTGGTACAATTATCCCACTCATTGAGCTCTTACAAAACAAAGAGTTACCAATAGAAACAGTCAAAGAAATCTACTTCTCTTTTAAAGAGAATAAAGAGCTGGTTGGTCAAGTTGCGATGAACTTGAGTTTAAGAACATCAGTATATGCACGAGACAAAGAGTACAGTGACACCATAGTAGAACTCCTTACTCACATTGCTACTAATCCTGCAGATATGGGGGCACGTTGGGCTGTTGCAAAAAATCCACATACTCCAATAGATATACTTCGAGTTTTAGCAAAAGATGATGTTAATTTAGTTCGTGCTCTGGTGTGTGCCAACCCATCGGCACCGAGTGATATATTAGAGAAATTTTTTAACGATGAAAAGATTGTCCGTGATGCACTTTCAGGTAACCCCAATACGCCACAAAAACTATTAAAGATTTTAAGCAGTGATAATGATAAGATGGTTCGTATGCGCCTTTGTGAAAATAGCGCTACTTCTAAAGAAGTTCTTGAATCGCTCTTACAAGACACCGACCCCGAAGTCGTCAAGGCTGCAGAAATAAACTTAGGAAAACATGCATGAAACAACGCCAATACCAAAGTGTTAAAAGTAGATTTACTGCTCTTGAAAACCACTTTTTAAATACATTCTTTTCAGGTATTTACCTTTCGCCAAATGATTTTATCTATATTGCTAAACAAGCTGACATTACCTTAGAGATGCATACAAGAGAAATGTTAATTAAATTGCTTTTAAATGAGAGTGATTCACAAGGAAAACTAGACCAAACGGTTGCACTGCTTAACAAAGTCATTGATGAACGCATTACAGAGTATCACCATTTAAGCATCGACTATCCGGGTGCACTAAAACCACTAGCAACATTGGCACAAAAAGCAAATGGTACCAAGGCACTATTGGCTCGTGAAAGTCGAGGCAATCCTTATGAACAGTAGTGAACTCTCAAGTTTTTTAAAAACTCTAAACTACCCGCAACTTGACAGAACCCTAGAAGAGTTAAAACTCCTTGGAGAAATACATGTAAAAGATGGCAACGCTTCCATTGAGCTTTTAACGGTCAGTGATGACTCCTATCTTTGTGTTAAAAAGGTCATTGAAGAGGCGCTTCAAAACAAATTTGAAATACTTAACATTACTAAAGAACTCACTGCAAAAAAAGACACGAATTACGGTAATACGGCACAACCTAATAACCGTGCTCCTTATGCAAAAAATATTATTGCTGTCACCAGCGGTAAAGGTGGTGTCGGTAAAAGTACCGTCTCTGTCAACTTGGCTATTTCTCTAGCAAAAAAAGGCTACCAAGTAGGAATATTAGACTCTGACGTTTACGGTCCTAACGTTCCACGACTTACCGATACCGATAATGAGCGTATTAAATGGAATGACAATAATAAAATCATCCCCTCAGAAAATTTTGGTCTTAAGATTATGAGCGTTGCACTGACTACTCCAAAAAGTGATACGCCGCTTGTCTGGAGAAGCTCTGTTGCCGTCTCAGCTCTCATACAGTTTTTAGAAGATGTTGCGTGGGGCGAGTTAGACTTTATGGTCATTGATATGCCGCCGGGCACCGGTGATATTCAGCTTACTATGGCGCAAGAGCTTCCCATTACTGCTTCCGTTCTTGTAACGACACCTCAAATGGTAGCTACTGATGATGTCAGCCGTGCTGTGATGATGTTTAAAGACATTAATGTTCCCATGGCAGGTATTATTGAGAATATGAGTTACTTTATTGCCCCTGACACAAAAAATCGTTACGATATTTTTGGTTCCGGTGGAGGAGAACGTATCGCCAAAAAATATGATATACCTTTTCTGGGTCAAATTCCGCTTGACATGGAGATACGAGAAGCATCAGACAACGGTGAACCGCCATCAGCTTTAGGAAGTGATGAACAGAAAAAGTATTATGATTCTATTGTAGAGAATATGTTTAAAAGTATTGCTTTTAAACTTTAA
The DNA here is from genome assembly GCA_964481625.1 of uncultured Sulfurimonas sp. Classification (GTDB taxonomy): domain Bacteria; phylum Campylobacterota; class Campylobacteria; order Campylobacterales; family Sulfurimonadaceae; genus QNZR01. The sequence continues at coordinate 3,616 of CAYZUN010000083.1, read as the reverse complement.
GAATCACAGGAAACTCCTATAATTCCCTAGTTATAAGAAAATTAATATTTATAAGCAACAGAAAATCTGAGGTCTGAAGCTGTTATATCTACTTCAACAGGAGTTACCCAGCCCGCACAGTTTACATTTGGCGTATAGTCGTGTTGCGCGTAAGTGTACCTAATTTGTGACGGTAAATATTTAACTCCAAAAAGATCAAAATTCCAGTACGCTTCATAAGCATCACCACGAACTGCTATTTTAGAACCAATAGCTGTGTCTTCTGCCCATGTCATTGGCGTCCAATATTGTGAACCATGATTGTATTCAATACCAAATTTTCCAGCATCTGTAATCATGTCAGGAAAAATAGCTCCAATCCAAAATGAACTACCACTTTCACTTCCCCCACTCTCTGAGCCAATTAAACTATACCCGTTGTCTGCACTGTAGTTCGTCATAGCAAACGACGCAAAAACAGTAGTCTCGTCAAGAAAGTCATTTATTTCATCACCAATACCATCAACTTTTAAAGAGAGTGCACCCATATCTGCAGCACCGGCTCCTACTTTATTAACACCTGTTGCTATATTATGACCCTTGGTATTAAAAATATGTGCCCACTGATACATAACTTGATACTGTCCATTATTGTAAGCATCGCCAAGCATCACAAAGAAATCTACATTGTCATCTTCACTTTCATCATTAATTGTTGCATAAGGACCCCAAGGAACACTCCCTGTACCATAAACATTTTCCATTTCACCACTATGTGCTCTACCATATACTAATTTAGTATGCAGCCCTTCACTAAAGCGGTCAAAATCTAATTTAACCATAGCCGCAGTAACTTCCATATTTGTAACGTGTGCCAACGGTGAACCTGAAGTATCTTCGTTTTCTCTGTAGTTAGCCAAGAAACCATTTGTTGATGGTCTCTTGCCAACACTAACACTATAAGGCTGCTCACCCATACTATTAGAATATACAAAGTAAGCCTCTTTAACTCTCATAACACTATCTGCTGCCTTAGATGAACCAGACCAATCTTTTAAAGGAGCATCAGTCACGTATAAGTGAGCGCCCCAAGTAGAGTAAACAGCAAGTTTTCCGGAGAACACCAACCCATCCATTGGAGATGCTTTCATTGTCAAGTACAATCTACTTGATAAAAGTGAATCATTGCTTGCTTCTTGACCAGTGATATTATCCTTATAATCAATGACATCAACTGCATTTCTAAAATCTACACCGAATTTTATATTGTCGTAGGCATCATGTGCCTTAACTTGTGACAGTGTCTTATTTGTTTTTTTCTGCTTTTTTTCAAGCTTTTGAATCTTTTTAGTTAAAACATCTATTTGAGCCTGTGTATCCGTATCTGCCGCATAAAGTGATGTTGCTAAAATTGCTATAGTTGATAGACTAATTATTTTTTTCATAAGTTCTCCTAATGTACTAATAGTAGAATTCTATCATTATTTAATAATTTATAAGTTAATATAATAAAAAAGATAATATTCTTGTATTACTGTGTAAAATATACACACATAGCATATTTATACTTTAGCACGGTTATGCGTTTGAGTATTTTAGACTTGATAGGGGAATCCCTACCAATTTTTTAATATCTATAGCGGAAATAAAGACGTAAATCTGATGCAGTATCAATGGTATCCATACCCATCATTGCTAACATTGGATCATCAACATCCATAGACATACTGCCATCTCCAAAGAATGCTTGAGAACCTGTCTGTGCATAGTCAATATAAGTATAACGTAACTGCATACTAAACGCCTTACCCATTAGAGGTTGTGTATAGTATGCTTCATATGCATCACCGCGGACTGAGAGTTTAGAACCAATCATAGTATCTTCACCATAAGTAAATGATCTCCAGTATTCACTTCCATGATTATATTCTAAACCAATACGTCCTTCTTCAGTAAACATTGCTGGAAATTGCGCACCAATCCAGTATGAAGTTCCTGTTTCAGAGTCTGAAGAACCCAACATTGAAGTTGTTGGCATTACCATATCACCCATTGGACTACCATTAAAATTTCTGTTGTTCACTTCACTTGGACGTGTTTTTGACCATGCGAAACTACCAAATACTACGGTATCATCTAAAAAATCACTAATACCATCACCAATTCCATCAACAAGTACAGAGATAGCTGCGCCATCCATATCACCTACAGTATAAAGCCCCATAGAATTCATATCCGGTGCCCAGTTCATAGAGTCCATTGGATTTGCAGGATTCGCTCCAGTCCAGTTCATGGTACCTGCCACATATCCCGGAACATTAAAACCGCGATAATACGTCGTTTCAATATGATATTGTCCATCATTATATGGAACAAAAATAAATCCAGCTAAGTCAATTGTATCTAAATCACCATTGCCAGGAATATAATCCAAGCCTGATGCATTATAAAAGCGTCCATGAGCATTTGTAAGTCCACGTCCAAAACAAAACTTTAAACTCATGCCATCAATACCTGTAATTTTATCTAACACAAATTTTGCGCTAGCACCATCAAACTCTAGATTTATAACATGACCTAATGGTGACTTTGATACATCATCTTCACGTAAGTTTACTAAAAATCCGTTAGTAGATGGACGACGTCCAACACTAGCAGTAAATCCTACGTCAGAATCAAAAAGAGCATCAGTTTTATAGAGCCAATATGCTTCACGTAATTTAATGGATCCGTCAGTCAAGTTTTCATTAATAACCCAATCAAATGTATCAAATCCGGAACCACGCTGTGGCATACCAAGTGCCATTGGATCATGAGCATCTGGGGCAGCAGCCCCGTAAGCTTTATTATATGACAATTGTCCCTTAAAAATCATATTATCATTTAACTTATAACCCATACCTAACCATAAACGATTAGCAATGAGACCTTGATTCTTATATGTTTCACCACCTACAGTCTCGTATTGTATACTATCAACTGACGTTCTAAAATCAACATTGAATTTTAAATTATCACCAGCACTTTGAATTTTAGTCGCTTTAAGTGTTTTGGCTTGTCTGTCAAGCTTCTTCGTTAATTCATCAATCTGTTTTTGTAAATCAGCTTCACTTGCAAAACCAGATGTAACCATTGCAGCAACTGCAGAAATAGCAATTAATTTTTTCATTCTAATCTCCATTTTAAGTAAATATGAAATCAGCTCCTAGCTTCATTCCAATTAACCAATTATAGGAGGCTAAAGATAAAGTAATTCTTAATTATAAAAGTTAAATATTATTATTTTTATTTAGATGAAGAGAAGTTGTCTACTAATATTATGAATTAGTATTTATATAATCAATTAAGGTTATTAATGTACCATTTTAGCTCATTAAATAACTAAGGCTTATATTTATTAGTGAATGTGAGAACAAAATATAAATAGTTAAATATTTTATTCTTTTTGATAATGTTACCCAAAGAAACACTATAAAATAATATAGATTAGATTTGTACTATTTTGTGGCGGTATTACGCTAGACAGTAATCCAAAAGAAGAGTACCAAGAGCTAATCGACAAGGTATATATACCATAAAATCTACATGTAAAATAATAACAGTAAAAGTTGAAGATAAGTTGATTAAGTAAAAATAA
>CAYZUN010000082.1:0-10288 GCA_964481625.1 uncultured Sulfurimonas sp. | reverse complement strand
GTCAAAATCTTCGCCATCAGTATCTTTAAGTAGTTTACTCTGTGCATCACGGCGTTCGTTAGCTTCTTTTTCATTAAGAAACTTTGCATGTTCTGATGATGTGTAGAGACATTTTTTATACTTAGTAGCAAGTTTTAAAATATTTTTTGCTTGTGCAACAGTTGGCTGCTTTTCAAAAATTAAAGCAAGAGATTCGTAAGTAACACAATGGTCAGTTTTATGATCACTGAGTGTAACTTCTATAAGGTTGTTCAGTTCTTTAGCTGTCATGCAAAGAGCTCCCTTGTTGAGTGTGTTTTAAAATAAGGTGGATTATACCCAGATGTTACTTAAATATGTTTTACGATAAGAATACAAAAATGTGGAACACTCATTGCTTAAGTTAATAAAATTATTCACGTGGGAGTAGTAATGCAAACAGGTTATTATGCAGCAGCAAGTGCGATGGTGACTCAATTTAACCGCCTCGACACTATTGCCAATAATCTTGCTAATGTTAATACATCGGGATTCAAAAGAGAGTCTTTAATTACCGGTGATTTTGCAAGACTCTATAAAGAGGCAAGAGAAGAATTACCGATTCAAAATAATACGGCAGAGGGTGCATCTTATATCAATAGAGCAATGAGCAAGGTCCCCCATATTGTAGAGTCATACACCGATCATTCACTAGGAGCACTAGAGAGAACAGATAACCGTTTTGATATAGCACTTTCACGTGAAAGCCTTTTTTTTGCGGTTGAAACACCTGATGGAGTGAGATTGACACGTGATGGATCTTTTACGTTAAATGATGAAGGTACTCTCGTTACTAAACAAGGCTATAAGGTACTTAGTACGGAGCATCAAGATCCTAATTCAAAAATCTCGTTTAATGTAGAAGATAGTGTTATAGAGCTTGATAAAAATGGGCAATACTATAATTCAATACCGGGTTCTGCACAATTAATTCAAGGCAGTAAGCTCTTAATTGTTCAGCCTGAAAACATTAAGTACCTTAAACAAGAGGGTGATGGACTTTATGTTCCTGACAGTGCCGATCCTCTCGAAGCAATTAATGAAAGCGGTGCTGTACTGCAAGGCTTTGTTGAGAAGAGCAATGTAAACCCAATTAGTGAGATGGTAGCGATGATTGAAGCAAATCGCTTAGTTGGAATGTATCAAAAAGCGATGGATTCTCAAATGAATGATATGAACCGTGATGCAATTGAAAAACTTGCAGTGACACGAAGATAAAAGGATAAACTATGATGCAATCACTCTATACTAGTTCAACGGGGATGATAGGAATGCAGACCCAGATTGATACAACTGCCAATAATATTGCCAATGTTAATACAATCGGTTTTAAAAAGTCTCGTGCAGAATTTTCTGACCTGATGTACCGTGTCATGGAATATGCAGGAACATCAACAAGTGATACAACAAAATCGCCCACAGGCATTGAAGTAGGTCTGGGTGTACGCCCAACTGCCATTAGTAAAGTATTTACTGAGGGCTCACTTAAAGAGACGAATAACAATCTCGATTTAGCCATTATAGGTAACGGTTTTTTCAAATTTGAACTGCCAGATGGTACTGAAGTCTATAGTAAAAACGGAGCTTTTAAACGTGATGAAAATGGTACGATGGTCAACAGTGACGGATATAAAATGATTCCTGAGATTGTTATTCCTGAAGATGCAACGGACATCTCTATTGGTACCGATGGTATTGTGACCGTTGTTCAACCCGGACAAGCACAAGCGACTCAAATTGGTCAAGTCAATTTAACCAATTTTATTAATCCAGCCGGTCTTCATGCTATGGGAGACAATCTCTATTTAGAGACAGACAGTTCTGGACAACCTGTTGATGGTACACCCGGAATTGATGGTCTAGGTTCACTGCGTCAAGGTTTTGTTGAACTTAGCAATGTTGAGCTTGTCGTGGAGCTCACCGATTTAATTACAGGTCAGCGTGCTTATGATGCTAATTCTAAAGTCATTACAACCAGTGATGAAATGCTTCAAACTACTAATAATCTCAAAAGATAACATCGAAACAGATTATTAATATGAAACAATATTAATAGTCTGCTATCTAAATTTACATAGGTAAAATATTTCCCCTGTTTAACGACCTTTTGCTTACCCCTTTAAATATAATTGACACATTTCAGCCTCTTTAGAGTTCTGCTTAGATATAATTACAAAAATTATTTTAGGATAATCTATGCAAAAAGTAGAAGGTAAAGTCTGGAATTTCGGTAAAGATATCGATACCGATCTTATTATCGCAGCACGATACTTAAATACATCGGTTCCTGAGGAACTCGCAAAACATGTTATGGAAGATGCAGACCCTGAGTTTGTAACTAAAATGAGTCCGGGTGATGTCATTGTTGCCGGTGAAAACTTTGGATGCGGATCATCTCGTGAACATGCTCCCATTGCTCTTAAAGCTGCAGGAATTTCTGCGATAATCGCTCCAACATTTGCACGTATTTTTTACAGAAATGCTTTTAATATGGGTCTTCCTATTTTTGAGCTTAAAGAAAGTACCGAGATTAAAGAGGGTGATGTTGTCAGTGTTGACATGGATGCTGGAACGATTACTAATAAAAGCAATGCAAAAGTCTATAACTTTACGCCAATCCCGGAGTTTATGCAAAAGCTTTTAAATGCAGGTGGTTTAATGAATTTTGCAAAAAATGAAATTGCCTCATAAGGAAAAAAATGAAGAAATATAAAATTTGTTTAATCAAGGGCGATGGAATCGGTCCTGAAATCATTGATGAGGCCGTAAAAGTACTTGATGCGGTTGCCTCATGTGAAGAGTTTGATTTTACTTACGAAGAATCACTTATGGGTGGATGTGCATACGACATTACAGGTGACCCTCTTCCAAATGAAACTATAAGCAGTGCGATGAACAGTGATGCAGTTCTTTTTGGTGCTATCGGAGGTGAGAAATGGGATACACTTCCACGTGAAAAACGACCGGAGAGCGGACTGCTTCGTTTTCGTAAAGAACTCGGAGTTTTTGCTAACTTACGCCCGGCAGTAGTTTATGATGAGCTTATCAATGCAAGTTCACTTAAACCTGAGATTATTAAAGGTGTTGACCTAATGGTTGTTCGCGAACTTATCGGTGGTATCTACTTTGGTGAACCTAAAGGTCGTGATGGCGATAAAGCATATAATACTATGATATATAGCCGTGACGAGATTGTACGTATTGCTCATGTTGCTTTTAAAATAGCAATGGATCGTGATAAACGCGTCTGCTCAATTGACAAAGCAAATGTTCTTGATGTCTCACAACTTTGGCGTGAAGTTGTTGAAGAAGTTGCAACACGGTATCCAGAAGTTACACTTAGTCATATGTATGTTGATAACGCTGCAATGCAGCTTATTCGTGATCCAAAACAATTTGATGTGATGCTAACCGGAAATATTTTTGGTGATATATTAAGCGATGAAGCAAGTATGCTCTCAGGTTCTATCGGTCTGCTTCCATCAGCATCAGTCGGTAATAAGATTGGTGTTTATGAGCCAATCCATGGTTCGGCTCCTGATATTGCAGGGCAGGGTATTGCTAACCCAATCGCAACAATCGCAAGTGCTTCAATGATGCTTCGTTATGCACTTGGTGAAAACGATGCAGCTGATAAAATTGACAATGCTATCAAGCAAGCATTAAGAGAAGGCTATCGAACAAAAGATCTAGCAGTGTTTGATGCTAAAGAGGTCTGCTCCACTTCAGAAATGGGTTCTATTATTGCAAATTATGCGGTGAAGTGCAAATAAAACAATGCAGACATTGACATTGGCAAACATCTATGAACTCCAGGGGCTCAAAGATGAAGCTTTAGAAATTTACAAAGATATTTTAAAGAAAGATTCTACAAATTCTGAAGCCAAAATTGCAATTCGTAGACTCTCTGGAATTCGACGCAAATTTCTTGGTGTCAACAAAGAGATGAAAGATTTTTTTGTAACGATGGATGAAGGCGTTGAATACAATGAGTTTGAAAGGTGGCTGCTAAAACTATGGAACTAAAAGATGTAATACTCTCAACACTTGCAGAGATGGACAGTGGTGGCGTCACCAAAAGTCAAAAGGCTTCCCAAAAAGAGAATACAGAGGCTCCAAGTCAAACAACATTTATAGAAAGTAGCCTTGAAGTATACTCAGCAACTAAAAATGACGAACAGTTATGGCTTGAGAGCGTAAGAGAGCGTCTTCTCGTTCTATTTGAAGGATTTCAATCCCCTAATAATGTACAAATTGAAGCAAAAGTTGATCTAACACTCAATTTTTTAGAATATTTATTAGCCAATATCGATACACGTGTTGAGCGTATAAAAGGTAAGAAAGAGTAATGGAGACTTACAGAATTTTAATTGATGCTTATGATGAAAAGGGGCTTGTCTATAAAATTTCAAGCATATTCTTTAAATATGATCTCAATATTCTCTCGAATAATGAATTTGTAGATAAGGTAAACAATAAATTTTTCATGCGAAGTGTTGTTACTGGCGATATTGATGCCGATACACTAAAAAAAGAACTTAAGGCGACACTTCCTGATGATGCCAATATTAACCTGATTGCTCCAAAAAAGAAAAATATTATTCTTATGGCAACGAAAGAGTCTCATGCTCTTGGAGATATTTTAGTCCGTTTTCATGATGGTGAGCTTGATGCTAATATTTTAGCGGTGGTATCAAACTATGATGCACTTCAACCTCTCGTTGAAAAATTTGATATTCCTTTTTTCCATGTATCACATGTCGATTTAAGTCGCGTAGAACATGAAAAAAATGTTCTTGAGACCCTCTCACAATTTGAAGATGTTGATTATATAGTGCTTGCTAAATATATGCGTATCTTGACACCTAAGTTTGTTGAGACTTATAATAATAAAATTATCAACATTCACCACTCTTTCTTACCAGCATTTATCGGTGCTAATCCTTACAAACAGGCCTACGAGCGTGGTGTTAAAATTATTGGTGCAACAGCACACTTTGTCAATAACAATCTTGATGAAGGTCCCATTATTTTTCAAGATGTTATACATGTAAATCATGCGTATGATTGGAAAGAGATGCAGCGAAGTGGACGTGATGTTGAAAAAATTGTACTTTCTCGTGCATTAAAACTTGCACTGGAAGATCGTATCTTTGTTTATGCCAATAAAACGGTAATATTTTAGTGTTTAACGTTGTTTTGGTTCATCCACAAATTCCTAACAATACAGGAACTATTGGACGACTGTGCGTCAATACAGGTGCTACACTGCATCTCATTGAGCCTCTTGGTTTTGATATAGATGAAAAGGCAGTACGCCGCGCAGGTCTGGACTATTGGAAACTTCTTAATCTTAAAGTTTGGAAAAGTTTTGAAGAATTTTTGGGAGCTAATCCGCATAGTGACCGCTTCTTTTTTGCAACAACGAAGAGCAATCAGCCCTATTTTGAACATCAGTTTCAAGAGGGAGACTACCTCTTTTTTGGAAGTGAAACGACAGGCATACCAGAGTCCATCTTAAATGAGCACGATACTCAGTGTATGACCATACCGATGGGTAAAGAGGGAAGAAGCCTTAACTTAGCTATTAGCACAGGCATTATTCTCTATGAAGCCATTAAACAAAATTTTAGTGCTTACTCCAAGGAGATTATGTGAATCCCTTTGTCGATACCATTGTCATAATACTATTTGTACTTTTTATGATCTTCATTTTCCGTGGCTATCATCACCAAAAATATGCACAACGTGAAGAAGAAGCTAGAAAAAAAGAAGAAGCTAAAAACAGTTCTGACGCATCAGAAAAGAAATCATAACTTTAACGCCTACAATATCTTTTCAGCTAACAGTTCAAGACTATGCTCAAATCGTTCAAATAGTGTTTCTGCTTTTTTAATTATATTTGCCATTTCAATGTCCCTTACGAGTTATTTTGAAGTATTCTAAATAATTCTTGACAATTATTCAATTTATATTGCAAAATGACATATTTTTATGCAATAATCCTCAAAACGTTTATTATTACTCTAAGACTTATACTATAGGAGAAGATTATGAAGCAGTTCTTAGACATTGTTGAGGAGATAAAAGATATTATCTCCTCAGATTACAGAGGTAAAAAAGTATTTGATAAAGATGTGGCAAATCTATTAGGTATTTCACAAATGAATTTTGCAACGATGAAAAAAAGAGATAAAGTTCCTTTTCGTGAGCTATTAGACTTCTGTGCCAAGCGCTCTATTGCCATCAACTGGTTACTCTATGGGCAATCACCGGAGAGTCTAATTGACGCAACCAATAAATTTTTTATGGTACGCTACTTCAGTGAAGTCAATGCATCGGCTGGAGGCGGTGGTAGCGGTGATAATGAAAGCCATGAGTCACTCATGCTCTCAGAGAACTTTGTGACAACACTTGGTGGTGAAAAAGAACTTAGAAATATTGAAGCTATTAATGTATCAGGTGATTCGATGGAACCGACGTTTAGCTACCATGATATTGTATTTTTAAATCGTTCAAAGCAAGATATCAGTCGTGGTGGTATCTTTACTATTAATACGGAACATGGTCTCTTTATTAAGAGAATTCAAAAAAGAATTGATGGAAAAATTGATATAATCTCTGATAATAAAGAGTATCCTATACAGACCGTTTTCCCTGAAGAGATTGAGGTAGTTGGTCGTATTGTAGGACGATTTGGCGGTATTGATTGAGAATTTCACTTTTTTTTCTATTTTTAGTTTTTATCTTTAGTGGCTGTTCAAGCAAGCAGAGTGCGATTCCAGTTGCTGACCTTAAAAACTACTCACAAGATAGTAGTGCTTATGCTATTAACATTCAATCTCAAAATAGACTTTTAGAAGTTCAAAAAGAGTATAAAGAGCACTATTTCAAACCTTGGAATATCGCACAAGTTCCTATATCTAAGCTTGAAGCGATGTGGGCACTTAATCACTACAAAGCGGGGACAAGTTATGGTGAAAATCTTCTACTAATTAATGAGAATTGGTTTCAAAAAGTAAAAGCAGCGAGTAATTTTGATGCTTTTGGCAGTGTCAATAGCTATGCTATATCATTACATTTTACACACCTAAGAGTCTTTCCGACACATAAGCCACTCTTTAGTGACCCCAATAAAGCAGGAGAAGGCTTTCCATTTGATTATATGCAAAACTCTGGTATTCACTCTAATGAACCTCTCTTTGTCTCTCACTACTCTAAAGATGGGGCATGGGTTTACATCTTTACCTCCTATGCAAGCGGTTGGGTACGACACAGAGATATTGCACTGCTTTCATCTCAAGAGATACAGAACTATCAACAAAATAAATTTTTACATGTAAATCGTGAGTACACCCCGATGAAACAAGATAATGGCTCCTTTGTAACGTATGGAAGAGTAGGGATGATGCTACCGTTTGTTGATGAAAACAGCACACACTATAGAGTTTTGGTGCATAACGGACGTAGTTTTGTTGAAGCATCTCTCCCTTTAGCAAGTGCCAATACAAAGCAACTGCTCTTAAATAGAAAAAATCTAGTAGCCCTGACCAATGAGCTTATGGGAAGAAAGTATGGTTGGGGTGGAATGTACGAAGAGAGAGACTGTTCTTCTACGCTTCGAGATATTTTTTCTTCCTTTGGAATATGGCTACCACGGAACTCTTCAAAACAGTCCTCTATTGGACGTGTGATCTCTTTAGAAGGCTTAAGTGACGCTGAAAAAATTAAACGTATTAAAGATGAAGCTGTTCCTTATGAAACAATCCTCTATAGACGCGGACACGTACTTCTATATTTAGGCAGTTATAAAGATGAAATTATGGTGTTTCACGATACATGGGGAATCCGAACCAATGATGACGGCGTTGAAGGAAGAAAAATTATTGGAAAGACCATCATTAGTACACTAAAACTTGGAAGTGAGCAACCCAACTACAATGAAAAGTACGAACATCTAAAAAACTTGAAGAGTATGAATATTATTACACAACAGTAATCATATTTAAGCTCTACTGCTTATTACACTTTAATATCTAAAAGCGATCCAAACATATCATCTTGAGTTTTAATAGCACTAACATTAGCACCGACACTTTTTTCAATGCTGATTTGATCGGTCAACTCTTTACTCAAATCAGTTTGACTTTTTGATGCAAAATCAATACTCTCTTGTGAAAATGCTGCACGAACACTACCTTTGCTACCCTCTTGCATTGTTGTTCGAGTTGGAGCAAAACCATCACTATTAGCGTTTGCCACATTCACTGCATTAGCATTCATATACGACTGATTCGCATGAATTGATGAAACGTTTGATGATATCATAAGAAGTGCTCCTTTTTGTTGATAAATATTATAGAGCAAGTAAGCTTATTAAAAAGTTAGATTATTAAGTTAGTTACGGGCGGCAAAACACCCGTATATCAAAAAGAGAAAATTAGTGAAGATCAGCGTTAAGTTTAATTTCACGAGTTGAACGGCTTGCTACAATCTCACCTGTTTGTGAGTTTTGACGGAAATGAAGACCGTTAAGTCCTGCTAAATCTTTTCCTTTAAATATTTCACCTTCAATAGTTACTTTTGGATTTGCCTCTTTAATTTTAATCAGTTGCTCCGGATAGATACCAATTTTAGTACCTTCTAAAATAGCAAGACCTGCATCAATAATACAAGCATCGCCAAGGGGAATACCACAAACCGAATTTGCTCCCAGTAAAGAATTCTTACCTACTGAAATAGGATTACCATCCGTTCCGCTCAAAACTCCTAAAATTGAAGCACCACCGCCAACATCACTTCCATCGCCTACAATTGCAGAGCTTGAAATTCTTCCCTCAACCATACTGACACCCGTAGTGCCGGCATTAAAGTTAATGTAGCTTGCTCCCGGCATTACCGTAGTACCCGCATGAAGTTGTGCACCAAAACGAACTTTAGAAGTCTCTAAAATACGGGTATTGTCTGCTGGAATGATGTGCTGCAAGAAACGTGGGAATTTATCTACAAAATCTACATGTGGATACTGATTTGAGATTTTTAGTTCAATCTCATATTCTCGTAACCAATCAAGCTCAATTGGAACGCCTGAAGACCATGCAACATTTGGCAACGCACCAAATGCACCGTTAAGATTAATTGAGCGCAGTGCTACTTTAGCTTGTGAAATCGCATATAGTTTCAAATAGGTTGCTTCGATACTTTCACATGCTTCATCTTCAAAAAGAAAAACAACACGGAACTCACCCTCACGTGAACCTTCTTCTTTAACTTGATTGTAGAGTGTAGAGATCACTTGAATATTTTTGTGTGCATCACCAAATGCCTCGTCAGCATACGGGGTAAAGGCATTTAGACAACTCTGTAAAAATGCCACATTAACATTGCATACCACTTCATTAGCATTGAAATCTACATTAATACCTTGCTCAGCAAGTGCTTCAATAAAAAGAGCAGCACTTCCAAAGTTCTCATTCCAGTTGATAAGAGGGTAGGTTGCCTGAAGTACTTTATCTACATGTAATTGACCGTAATCAACACGACAGATACCAAACGCTAGCGGATCTTTGTAACCAGGCTTTGCTTTAATAGTTTCAATACACGCTTTAAACGCATCAGTTGTTTCAATAATTTCCATGAATAATCTCTCTTTAATAATTTATGGAATTTTAGCATAAACATTTGATATTGCTTAAATTAATTTGTAAACTTCGATGCATCTATTACCGATACAAATAAGCATGTTATACTGCTTCAATTAAAAAATATGGATAAATTTATGACTGCTAAATGGCTGACACTACTTCAAGACAACGACTACATTGGTATTAAGCAATACATCAAAGAGGGTACTAATATTAATGACTGTACTGAATCTGATGAGAATGTACTCTCTTGTGCCTTTCGTTTTCGTTGCGACAATGACATTATTGACCTACTCATTGAAAAAGGTGCTAATATTGATGATTATGATAATGAAGGGGTGAGTGTCTTTGAGTGCGCTATCACCTATAATAATTTAAAATTTGTTGAATACATGATTGCACGCGGTGTTGATGTCAATAATACGAAACGAAAAAGTGGCTTTACGCCACTTATGGCCGCAACATGCTACGGAAGAGTAAAAATGCTTGAACTTATTTTAGGTGCGGGTGCCGATAAAAATCGCATCGACAAGAAAGGATACAGCGCACATGACTTCGCAAGAAAAATGCAAAAGAAGTCAATGCTTGCACTCCTAGAAAAAGAGAACTGAATTTTATTTAATAGT
>CAYZUN010000081.1:0-10340 GCA_964481625.1 uncultured Sulfurimonas sp. | reverse complement strand
AAAGGAGCGTACCTGCCCATCAAAGCGGTAGAGAATGACTTTAAACAGCGACTCAAATTTATGTTTGAGAGCATTGAATTTAAAAATATTGACATTGAAAAAATGAAGAGAGAGAGACTTTACTACCCCAACAAAAGATTTGAATCTTCCCCGTGGTAAATTAAATGAAGTAACATAGGAGAAAAAATAATGACAAAAAGTAGTGTAATAGCAAGCAGTATTGTAGCTAGCCTTACCATAGGTATGACAGGTTGTGGCGGCGGTTCTAATGATATCCCAAGTTTTGATGACTACAACAAACCCTCTGAAACTATAGTGACACAATCCGATCTCACCATAAGCACGGCAAGATTGCTTGATGCCAATGGAGTAGCAATTGATGCAATAAACAAATATGAAGCAGGAGAGACGCTACGCGTTGAGTTACGTGTGAGCAATATTGGTACAGAAGCCGTACCGGTACTTGATGAGTACGTCTACTGTACAACCTTAAAAGACTACACAAATTGTAGTAAAACAAGTGCTACTGCATTGCAAATTCAGCTCGAACCCAATGAAAGTAAAACCTTTATTTTCGATACTGACATTACAGTAGAAAATATTGATGACAATACAAACTTTGGCTTAAGTATTAACATCGGTGAAGATAAAATAGATGAGCCAGAAGTCAATTTATATAGACCATCAGCATATGAAAATGATATTTTTAAAGAGCTTAAGTCGGACAATAATGGTATGAACGGATTAAAAATCTATGTTCATCAAACCGACATTAGAGTTGTCTCTGCACATATTGGGATTGACAATGGAACACAATTTAGCGAACGAAGCCTCGATAATCCTATTGCCATTAGCCAAGACAATGTTGAGGGCAAGTATGTAGGTTTTTGCTATGTTATTCAAAATATTGGAGCTCATCGTTTTTATGACAATCGTTTTCATGATGCTATTGTGTACAACTCGGGTGCCTTTGGTGATGGTTTAGAGCCATTGATCTCGCCAAGTTTTGATTTGGCGAGCAATGAAACATCCGATAGAGTGTGTAACTATATTGAACTTCCTGTAAATAATCTCACCGAAGGAGTGTACACCTTAGAGGCTAATGTGAACTATTCTGGCGATACCAATAGTCACAATAATAGCAGCAATACACGTTATCAGATTGTCAGATAACACATGTTTTGAAATAGGTGATGCCTAAGCAGAAATTACATATATTTGATGCTTACGAGCATGATAGGTTTATGGTGATACTATAAATGCCCGCTCTAGCATCAAATTTTTCAACACCAATGTATTGCCATTAAGCAGTGCTGAGATGGAACTACTGCTGCTTCCATAAAGACCATTAGCAGAAACGCTATCATCATAAATAACCGCTCCTAAACGAATCTCTTTGCTGCTACTGTTGTAAGTATAGCTCCCTGCTTCAAATCCATCACCGCTACCGCCGTCAGCTTCAACATAAAGTAAGCGTCCGTCATCTAACAGCATGACAATGTTGGATGTATCATGCCATGTTGCTTCTATTGAGTTACTAACAGGCTGTCTGTAATATAACTCATCTTCGCCGTCTCCGGTACGCATAGAGTATGCATCTATTATAATAGTGATACTTTCATCAGGTATATTCTCATCCAAATTTGAACCAATATAGTCCATATCAAGCCATAGCTGTCCTGTGCTGCTCTCATAGCGGTAGGTTCCTGCTACTGCACCATCATTAGTTTTTTCATCATCACTATAGCGTGTCGCTATAAATGATCCATCTTCAAAAAATGAGAATGTGTTATACCCCTCAATACCTGCCCAATTCCCTACCAACAGCGCGCCATCGGCAGTAGAATCATCCAAACCTCCTATTTTTGCAATAGTAATAGAACTGCCGCTAACACGATAATCAATATTTAATTTACTAGAGTATTCAAAGGTGCCATTGCCGGCAACTCCTGCAAGTTTATAGGCAGATTTTTTACTCTCATTCGTTGAGAGCAGTACCCAGTCAAATTTTTGATTGCCATCACCATCAACATCACTTCCTAATGAGAACATATACCATGCAGGCGTTGGCGTTGCGATAGAAACTTCTTTCCATCCAAACACGTCACTGTCCGTCGGCGCATTACCTTGAAGCTGATAGGATGTCCCTTTTGACGTCGTAAATGCCCAGTCAAATGCTGACTCTGCACCACTAAAATCATGCTGTCCAAATGTCCCTGAAATTGTATACTTTTTTTGGCTCATTAAAGCATCTTCGGTCACTGTATATCCGTATACAAACGAAGAAAATAGTGTAATTGTAGTTAATAACTTTACTAAATACTGCATCACAACATCTTCCTTCTGTTTATTTCTCTCATGATAACAAGAGTATGATAATGATTTATTAAGTACTATCACATTATTTCACTTTTATGGATATATTCAATTTTAATGAAACTTTAAAGCTACGAGTTATATCATAGTATTGAGAACATAAAAAAGGATTAAATATGACAAAAGTTACTTTATCGCTTCTAGCAGCTTCAACGCTATTGTTAGCATCGCCAAGTCACAGTGGGGGTGAGTTTGCGACACTCAACACTTTCATTAATGATGTGATTGACAATACCAATCAGATTGACTTTGCAAATAGTGGTAAAACATTGGGTGCTACGGGTATTTTTGTGTTTGCTGAAGATGTTCAAGCTCTTGACATTGCACTTAGATACAACTTGAATGCAAATGTTGGTTTTGATGCGAGACTCCCTATTGTTAAAAACGATTTCTCTGATGAGACAGGTATTGGTGATTTTTCAGTATCGACTAACTACCATTTTGGACAACCTGAGAGTGAGTATGGCACTAATATTACTACACTGAGATATAAAACAAGTACAGGTGATGTTGATGATCGTTTAGGTACAGATGAGAGTGCCGTTACACTGTCACATACAATAGCAAAAGACCTTTCTAATGGATTCAGCTTTCATGGATTAGCAACCTACTCAATGAATTCGGGTGATATTGAAGATTCTTTTGCACTAATGGCAGGAACGTCACATCAATGTTTTTTTTCAGAAAATGTGACAACGAATGCAAAAATCACTTACTACAACCAAGATGACTTGAGTGCTGCAGATTTATGGATTCAGTGGAGCAGTACAAAGATTATTACTGATATACCGCTTTCTGCCGGCATAAAGATTCCACTTCTTAATGACTATGACGGAGAGGATCTTGACAAGACTGTTCTGTTTTATGTGAGTGCGTCAAACTTCTATTAATTACTACCTTGCTTCTCAAAGTTCTGCTTTGAGAAGTGTTCTATGATTTTGTTCTCATTGAGTCAGCTCCGTTTTTGCACCCTACCATTAAAATAAGGATAAGTAATAAAACAAATTAAACTTTACAGTTGGATTAAGAATTGCTAGTCTTAGTTATGACAATAACAGATGCAGAGATATTATAAGAACTTAACTTTCGCACCTAAGCTCAAGTGAAAAACGGTATCAAACCACCAAAACATCAAACTTATGATTGCATACAATTTTATTGTAACAAGCTCCTCAATAAAAGCCTATAAATAGGGGTATTAGTGTATAATTTCAGTTGTAAATTACTTCAATGAGAGCCTAAAATGATTGCTGCACAGCTGATAAACATAAAAGACATTTTAGAGTAAAGCAACTTCACAAAAAAAGAAGGAGTAGCAATACATTTAGTTGTATTGCACTTTTTGTATATGCTGGTGATGAATAAAAAGATAGCTACTTTTATGAAGCAAAGCGATAATAGCTAGAATAACTCTTTCATTTTTTACATACAATATTGTGAGCTATATCAATCGTATCAGTAATGAACCTCAAACGATTGGAGGTTTGTTTAGAGACCTTGAGTGTGAACTCTCAACTTTAGCTATAGCTATGCAAACTTTTATCGCTATTCTTGAGGAAGTAGCTAAGATTGATGATATTGTAAATAGAAATGAAGATTTAATCTTTATTATCACTGTACTGCAAGATGTCACTAAAAAAATGCTTGGATTTAGGTGCGAAAGTTAAGTTAGATTAACTCATTTTCTATTCATCTGCTATAATTGAACCAATATAATAGATTTGGAATAACAATGAATTTAACCCATTTAGATGAGAAGGATCGACCAAAAATGGTTGATGTTTCTCAAAAAAACCAGACCACACGTGTCGCAGTTGCTAGTGGTATTATAGAGATGAGTCAAGATGCTTACGATGCTATTGTAAGCCAAAAGAGTAAAAAAGGGCCTGTCATACAAACCGCGGTTATTGCTGCAATTATGGGAACTAAAAAGACAAGTGATCTCATTCCGATGTGTCATCCTTTAAACTTAAGTGGCATAAATTGTGATATTGATGAGCTTCCCCAACTGCCTGGTTTTAAAATGTATGTTAGTGCCAAACTTACGGGTCAAACAGGCGTTGAGATGGAAGCACTAACAGGTGTTAGTATTGGTCTGCTTACCATTTATGATATGGTAAAAGCGATTGATAAAGGCATGGTTATTCGTAATGTCCAGCTGGAGTCTAAAGAGGGAGGTAAGAGTGGAAGTTACAAACGATAGTCAAAAAAAATTAAAACTTGAATACCCATGTAACTGGACCTACAAAGTTATAGGTCAAGAACGTGAAGTGTTAGAGCAAGCAGTTCGTGATGTTATCTGTGAGCGTAGCCATTCACTTAAGCATTCCAACCAGAGTTGCAGTGGAAAATACCTCAGCATGAACCTTGATTTACTTGTACACAATGAAGATGATCGAAACTTCATTTATGAAGCTCTTAAAGCACATCAGAATATTAAAATGGTCTTATAAAGGAAAGCATAATGGATTACAAACAACTAGAACGTGACATTAAAAGCAGCTATAAAGCAGACAAGCACTCTACTATTGAAGAGCGCAGTAATGCACTACTTGAACATGTTGAAAAAGAGTGGAACATCACTATTGAGGGCATTACACAAAATGAGCTTAAAATTATTACTTCCGTTATTATGGAAGTGGAAACAAAAACTTTACATGATGAAGTTGATGAACTACTCGCTCAAAAAGAGCGAATTGAGCGTCAGCTTGATAAAAAAAGTGAAGCATTCCAACTTGCAAAATATGAGACTTTTGATGCCATAGAGAGCGCCCTCTCAAATAGTCCTCAAGAGACACTCACTATGCTGCACCAAATTCGTCTGCAGTCTATTGATCTTTTTGATATGCTGGCAGAGATGAGTGAATCAGCAATTATTACGGCACTAGAGAAAAATGAAGACATTGAAGAGACTCTCAAAGGTACCATTCAAGAGATTACAACCCACACATTAAATGAGAAAACACCCAATACTCTGCGTGTAAAAAGTATTCTTAGCACCATTTTAAATACTGCTGCCTTTGTTGCTGACGCCACACCTAACAACGCAACAGAGATTTTAAGAGGAACTCTTCGCGGGATTCGTTTGGGCTTAACAAAGTCGATCAATAAATTTAATAAGCAGCTGCTTTACATGCCGGATGAAGCCAAAATGATTTTAATTGATGACTATGCCTCACTACAAAAAGAACTCAATAATATTGACACACTATTTAAGAGTATTATTGATGAAGTTGCATCACAAAACTCGCAGACCATTCAAGATATTTTAAATGAAGTCTCTAATGACATTAAATATGATATGGATAAACTCATTCAAGTTGCTCAAGAAACGGCCGCAACAATGAAAGAACGCTTTAGTGATATTAAAGATGATGCTTTGCAGCAAAGCAGTAAAGTCATGAACTCCAAAACAGCCAAAGAGGCAAAACGTATGGGATTTTATGCGTGGAGTGTGGCAAAATCAGCAATTGACGGAGCCATCAAAGGAGCCAAAGAGAAGATGGACAAGTAGTGTCCATCTATTTACTGATCCTTCGCTAAAACAAACATATTCTCAAAATTGTTTTTAAAATCTTTACAGCGATTACAAATCGGATCACCGCCTTTATAAGGGTAGGGACACCGGCATTCGTGGCACATCACCATCTCATAATGCACCAACTCGCTGCCACGATCGAATGCAATGGAGACTAAATCAATACCCTCTTTCGTTGTAACCGCATCAGTTTTACAGATATCATCACAAATACCACAGCCGATACACTTACCTGCAGTAAAGAAAATACCTTGTTTATCTGATGTGGCAAAGAGTGCATCAGTGGGACAAAATTGAATACAATCACCACAATTGGTACAGGCATTAAAATCAATTTTTTTGTTAAAAAAGAGGTTATCAAATCCTTCAAAAGAGGTTATTGTAAATGACTCAATGGTCTCTTTGATTGAATTTTTTAAAATTGTATATTTCAGAGGCAATGCGGTCTCAACATGATGTTGATTGAGTGTTGTAATGGGTTTCTCATGGTCACCCTCTTTAATAACATCTTTTGCTTTAGTAAATGCCGTTCGAAATAAAGCACGTCTTGAGTTCTCTTCATCAAGATTTTCTTCAATAGTAGCAATCTCTTTTTCAAGCCCCACTTTGACCAAAAATGCATTGCTCTGCTCAATTTTTTGACGTATCGCCATCTCTACTTTTTTCTCGCTATTGAGTACACACCCTTCACAATGCGACATGTCACATATTGGTGTCTCATCGCTGCGAAGTGCCATTGAGATAAAATGATGTGAATCAAAAATACCAAGACATGGCGTATTTATTTTACATGTAAGTATTTTAGCTTCACTTTCATTAAATGCAAGCGTAAATGTATTAGGATCAAAGTTCTCAATATGTAGTGATTCTGTTGGACAACTTCCAATACATGCTGCACATTCAATACACTTATTTTCAAAGAGTGTCAACTTATTACGAACAAGAGCAAAAGCATCTTCGGGACAGAGTTCAATACAGATTTGACAGTCATTATGAAAATAGGCATTTCTTAAACATTCGGTAGCACTGAAACTAAAGAGCTCTTTTTTTTGAACGAAATCACTACTCGCCATCCGTGCACTCCTCATTTAAATACTCATAATCTGCCACTAAAAATTCAATCATAAAATCACATATGTCATGATAAAAAGGAGTTTGTGCCATACTTCGCATGCCAATCATATAAGGAATAACCCACATCATAATGTGCTCTTTCATAAAATCATATTGTGGCTGCATTTCATTTCTATAAATCAATGACTGCATAAAACCAAACTCTATGGAGAGATGATCCGGCGCCATGAGCTCCGTTTGATCCATATTCAACTCAAAGCCATATTTAAAATAAAATGCCATTACCGGATTTTGCAACCCAACCAACGTTTCATTCTTAAAATCTAAAACAAATGCTTCAACTGGCTGTGTATTGAGAATAAACATTGATGTAAAATCGGTATTAAGCTCATCAAGAATAGTCTCATCATCATACTCAAGCAACCAGGCCTTACTTGCCTCACCAATGGTCTCTAAAAGATTATTATTGGCTTTGAGATCAGCGATAAAACGCTTATCAGGCATATCACTCATAATACGAGATAAAAATGCATAGATATGGAGTCGATACTCTTTGTTCATAAAAAGTCCTAAATTAATATGGGGATTTGCAGCAGTACATTTCAAAGCCAAAAAGCTCTGAAACTAGAGACATCCCTTGAAGAATGACTTTTTAGGTGGTGGCGGTGACTTAAATTCATGTACAACAATAGTATTGATACTACTATCATATTCACCAGTTACTGATACACCATTACGGTTGATACCTATATCAAACTCTTTTCTATCAAGTTTAGATATATCAAGTTTGTAGATGATACCGTCATTATGAGAAAAAAGTACAAGTGGTGTCTTTTTATCGACTCCAGCTTCCGTTGTTTTATAACATCCATCACTGCCACAGACATAATTTTCCATATAACAGTCTTTAAAAGAACCCTGTTCTGCACACGCTTGAGTAGTTAAAAAACCCTCTTTTTCGAATGCGTCTTCATTAGCAAATGCACTCAGGGCCAGTGCAATAATTAAAATAGCTATCTTTTTCATTATTGAGCCTCCGCTTTCAATGTTTGCAAGTAAGCAACAATATCATTTTGGGTTTTCTCATCTAACCATGAGAAATCTGTCATTGTTGATGTACGCTTACCGTTGTCTAGAGTATACCATTGGTAGTTACTGTGCGCATTGCGGTTGTAACCCGGAACAATAGCATCTGATGGTTTGAGCAATGACTCTTTTAGGTATGCAGCAGTTGAGTAACCGCCAATATTCATTAAAGCCGGTCCCATTAAGTTTGGAGAATCAGTTGCTTCAATCTGGTGACACCCAACACATCCGTTGGTCATTGCAGCCTCTTTACCAGCTTTTGCATCACCAATTAGCTTACCCTCAAGAGCAGCAATAAGAGCATCACCGCCTTGTTTACCTTGAAGCTTTACAGAAATCCAAGAAGAGAGATGTTTCAAACCATCACGCCCCATCTTCTCACCATCCCATACAGCAAATGCTACAGGAATTGCACCGGCATCAAGGTTTACATAGTCATCTTTCATGCTTCGTGACAATGTTCCTTGCCACTCTTTTGCAACATAACCAAGACGCGAATACGATGTGTTGGTTCCGTCTTTAATTTCTGTCATAGAGCGGAAGCCTTCACTTACAAAACTACGCTCATAATCATGGCTTCCAAGTTTTTTAACTTCTGCATCAAACTTAGCCAAATCTTTCCCAAAAAGATTTGTCTGATTTCGGTTTACTTGATGTCCTACATCGCCGTTACCGTTTGACTCATAAACAGATGTAGCCTCTTTTTGAAGATGAACGGTAACAGGACGCCCTTCAGAGCCCATACCAATATATGGAAGTGCTTCAGGATCACTAAAGTCATTAGCAAATTGTACGGCGAAACCATCGGCATATGATGTTGTGCTCAATCCTTCTTGAATATTCATACTGCCATCAGACCATTTGATCATAAATGCAATATTTTTATTGTTATAAACAGCAGCTACCATCGCTTTTTTAGCACGGTTTGCAGCATTGATCTCATTGGCATTTTTATCATTCATCTTAATCGTTGTCTGCGGATACAGTATTACCGGTGAAAACGTTGCTTTTTTCCATACTGCTGAGTCATATGACACCTTACTTAAATCACTACCAACCTTTACTGCTGTAACAGTCGCACCGGCTGCTAACAGCGATGAAACTACTAACGTTGATGCTAAAATTGTTGTTGCAATCTTTTTCATTAATGGTGCCCTCCCGGTGTAAATTCTGCACCATGAGTAAAGTTCATAGTGTATCCGGATTTAGTATATTTTCCTGCCGCGTAACGCGTATCAACCGGTGCTAAAGGATGTTGACCTTTCTCTTTTGCAACATTTTGATAGTACGTGTTATCAAGACGGAACATATCTGAGTGTTGATATGCAATTAAGATATCCATTAATTCACTCTCACCGGTCTCTTTACGTTTTTTCATCTCAGCTTTGAGTGTTTTAATCGCGCCATGAACTTCAGGTCCAAACAGTTTTTCCAACTCTTCAATCGGAACACGGCCTGAGCCTTCAATGATTTTACCGTCTGCATCAAACTTAACCGGTGATTCGGTTGGTGGTACATAGTAAACATTTGGTTGGGTTCCATAATCGGTACGAAGACCAAGTGCCACTTTGTACTTATTGACTAGTTTATGTACCTGTCCCTCTTCATCATCTAAGAAACCAACAAAACGGATACGCCCAACACACTGCTGCGCACATGCCGGTGGAAGTCCCTGCTCAACACGCGGAAAACATAAAATACATTTTTCAGATTTTGAGATTTTCGGGTTAAAATAGATTTTTTTGTAAGGACACCCTGCGATACAGTAGCGATACCCTTGACAACGATCTAAGTCAACCAATACAACACCATCTTGCTCCCGTTTAAAGATTGCGTCACGAGGACACGCACTCAAACAGCCCGGATTAGTACAGTGGTTACAGATACGGGGCAGGTAGAAGAAGTAGTTGTCTTGTGGGAAAATTCCCGTCCCTTCATCTTCATCCCAGTTTGGCCCCCATGTCGGTTCAACATTGGGCTCAAAACTTCCGCCAGTCATCAGTGCATCATAGTTATAATCCCAAGGCACACCGTAATCTGCCTCTAAATTAGGGATAACACCCGGTTGAAGATCACCGCTCGCGTCAAAACCACCGCCTAACTCCATCCAGTTTTTAGGATAACCCGTACCAGGATATGTCTCAACATTATTCCAATACATATACTCACGGCCATTACGATTTGTCCACTGAGTTTTACATGCTACGGTACATGTCTGACACCCGATACATTTGTTCAGGTCCATTACCATTGCTAATTGTCTTTT
>CAYZUN010000080.1:0-10637 GCA_964481625.1 uncultured Sulfurimonas sp. | reverse complement strand
TGTCAGCAATAGTATCAGCATAAACAACTGAAGCACCACCACCGGCAACCATTGTCCAGATTCTAGCTTCTGGTTTAAGCAGTGTCAGTTTGAGTGAAGCACCAGTTTTAGCATCAGCTTCTTCGATAGCTTCAACTTCTGGAGATTTAGCTTCCATGCCAAATGCAGTAGGATATTCAACATCACCCCACTCTTCTACCATTAGAAAACCTGCAGTATCATCAAGTTTTGCAACCATGTCTAATAATTCAATTTTGTTACCTTGCATAACAAATGGATTAATTTCTAGGTATGCAAAGTTTAACTCACGGTATAATTTAAAGAAACCGATTGCAAATTTTGCATAGTCAGCCTTATCTTTTTCAGCAATATCTGCAGGAATATGTGCTTTGATTTTATTTTCAATTTGCTCTTCAGTATCAGTAATTGCGAAAGCTACCTCTGTAACTTTTTCATCCCAACCCTCTTCAACTTCCATTCCACCTTCTGCAGACATGTAAAGCATATCGTTATCACCAACAACTGTTGCAGAGATATAATACTCTTCAGCTTGTTCATGTGGAGTAAATGGCTCAACAATAAAGTGTGTTAGCATATCTTTTTTAGCTTCACCTATTGGTGTGTCGCCATCAAATGAAAAATAAACTAACTGCTCAGTAGACGATTTTTCATCAATCCAACTCGTAGCTTTTGCTAAAGAAACATCGCCTGGTTTAGCATCTCTAAAAAGTACCAAATCATTTTTACCACGTTTACCAAATAACATATCTGGTTTAGCAACTAAAGTTTTTTCATTTAGCCATTTTTTAGTTTTTGCAGCCTCAGTTAATTCTGATCCGTTTTGAACCATAACTGTTTCGTATGCATACGTAAAATCTGGAAAATATTTATCCCAATGCTTAGCCAAAATTGACTTAGCGTCGAATTCTCTTATCGCTTTTTGAGCCATTGCAATCCCTTCTTATTTATAAGTTGATTGGGATTATATCACGCTAAAACTTTATTATAAGCTCAATTGATTAGTTGCCATTACTTCAACTAATCAATTGGGTGTTTTTGTAACATATGCTTCATATATAGTATTATTTTTGTAACTTATTGTTACATTATGATCTATTTTTGTCTCATAACTCGTATTTAACAGTACATATTCATTACATTTATTAATTCCATAGAAGTGCAATCGAGACTGCATTTTTTCACTACTAACAGAAATACATGTAATATTAAGATTATGCAGATACGATGCCAACTCTTTTGCCACATGCATTTTGTAAACAAAATGTTTTTTTGGTATTTCTATATAGGCATAAAGTTCTTTATTAAACAACACCACTAGCGTATTGAGTAAAAGAAAAATAAAGGAGACCATAAATAAGAGACGATAACGCCCCCTAAACTCTTTTAACCTGACACGATAGGAGTTAAAAAATATCTGTGCTGCAAGGGGAAGAACCACCATTAAATAGGGAGCAAAAACCTGAACTTCAATACGTTGTCGAAAAGAGAGCAATAGTGAAATGAGCAACGCTGTAAAAGCAAGGTACCAGCTAATATCGTTATGCTCGTTAATATAAGCTCTATAGAGTATATAGAAGATATAGATAAAGACAATAGGTGAAAATATTGCAGCATATAATCCTAATGTATCAATAAAATGTCCACTTGGTGCTCCTGATACTTCTAGTGGATGTACTACAAAAGTTAATAACACTAATACTATTAAAACCCCGACTTTTTTATAGGCTCTGTTTGCATACTCAAAAAAAATCAATCCTAAATATAAGAATGCTATAGATTGGTCAACAAATAGGAGCACTGGCAAAAGCAGATACTCAAACCTCTTATGATAATGAAAAATATACATGTAAATAAAGAGCGACAATATTACCAATCCCGCAGCATCAACAACTAGCGCAGCACTACTGACACCGGGAAGCAACATATAAATAAGTACCAACCAGATTCGATCTCTATCATATTTTAAATACTGTGCAGAAACTTTAAAAAGCAGCACTACTGAAAGAAGGTGCATCATAATCATCGGTAGTCGCAGTGCTGTATCACTGTGGCCAAAAAGTGTTAAAGAGGCAGTAATTATATAATGCAGCAGTGAGGTTTCATGATAGAGAACTTGTGTCTCATAATAACTAATAGAGAGATCTAAAAGCTCGACATATAAGATAAGTGCATCGACCCCCAATAAAAGAGCGAGGATCAATCGAATTTTCATAGTTTTAAAAAGTTACCTAAAATTTCATATCCAAACTCACTCATAATCGATTCCGGGTGGAATTGGACACCATAGATTGGCTTGTCTTTGATTTTAAGTGCCATCATTTCATGATCATCTTGAGAGTATGCCGTTGGAATAATCACTTCAGGAAGATTCTCTTTTTCAACAATAAGCGAGTGATACCGTGTTGCGGTGAAGAGTTCAGGCATTTTATTAAATAGGGCACATTCCCCTTCTCGCTGTATGACTGATGTTTTTCCATGCATCATATTTTGAGCACGGACAACATTCCCGCCAAAACTTTGAGCAATATTCTGATGCCCTAAACAGATACCTAAAATCGGAAGCTTATCTTTAAAGTATTCAATCACATCTAAGCTTACTCCAGCATCATCTGGTGTTGCAGGTCCTGGAGAAATAATAATTTTTTCAGGTTTTAAAGTAGCAATCTCTTCAACACTTAGCTCATCATTACGAATTACTTTTAAATCAGCTCCGAGTTCTAAACAGTACTGGACAATATTGTAAGTAAAACTATCGTAGTTGTCTATCATTAAAATCATTAAAACAGTTCCTTAATTATTCAAAAAATTATAATCTATATTATATGAAAAGTCTCTTTAAATAGTAAGCCAGTCAAAAGAACTGGCTTGTAAGTAATGCGGGAGGTTAGTTTTTAGAAGTTGTCTTCTTTTTTTTATCTGTTTTTTTTGAGCTTTTTTGAGTTTTCTTTTTCTTGCTGTCTGTTTTTTTTGTACTTTTTTTAGTTTTAGTTGACTTTTTCTTGCCTTTTTTTACATTATTGACAATAGAATCACCAATACCCTTAACATTTTTAAGATCATCAACAGACTTAAATTTACCATGCTTTTTTCTATATTTGATGATTGCTTCCGCTTTCTTATCACCAATTCCATTGATGCTCATAAAATCTTCTTTACTGGCTTTATTAACATCCATTGCAGCCATTAAACTACCGACTAGAAGTAGCATTAACATTATTTGTTTAAACACACATGTCCTTTGTTTTAAAAATACGTTGTTACTATAACATAAAATATTATTTTATCAAAGTTAATATTTCTTTTGTCTTCTCCTGCATCAACACTTTGTCACCTTTTGACTCAACATTTAGGCGCAATAGTGGTTCCGTATTTGAACTGCGTATATTAAATCGCCAGTTTTCAAACTCCATACTCATACCATCAGTATAATCAATGCTGATTGACTCATTTTCAAAGTTCTTTTTAATAGTTTCAATCACTTTAACAGCGTCCGCAACTGTACTATTGATCTCACCGCTAGATGGAAACTTTGCAATTCTCTCATCTACTAATTCGGACATCTTTTTACCTGTTTGGCATAACAGTTCCGTAATTAAAAGCCATGGAATCATGCCACTATCACAATAGGCAAAATCTTTAAAATAGTGATGAGCACTCATCTCACCACCATATATTGCGTCTTCTTTACGCATCCGCTCTTTAATAAAAGCATGTCCTGTTTTGCTCATAATCGCTTCACCACCTGCTTCATTAACAATATCAATCGTGTTATAAATCAAACGCGGATCATGAATAATTTTTTGATTTGGATTTTTTTCTAGCAGTGATTGCGCAAGCAGTCCGACAATATAGTAACCTTCAATAAAATTCCCCTTCTCATCAAAAAGAAAACAGCGGTCAAAATCACCATCCCATGCAATACCGACATCAGCACCATGTTCAATCACGGCATTTGCTGTTGCAGAGCGGTTCTCTTGCAAAATTGGGTTAGGAATACCATTAGGAAAATTACCATCAGGTTCATGGTGTACTTTAATAAACTCAAATGGTAAGTGCTTCTCTAAGAGGTCAATAACCATACCGGCACCGCCATTTCCGGCATTGACTACTACTTTTAGAGGCTTAAGAGAATTTACATCTATATAATTCAGTAGATGTTCAATATATTTTTCATGATGATCAAAACTTTCAACCTTGCCTTTATGCGTCACTTCAGCAAAATCATTTTTTTCTGCAACTGCTTTAATATCAAGTAAGCCGGTGTCACCACTAATAGGTTTTGCATTATCACGTACAAATTTCATTCCGTTGAAGTCCATAGGGTTATGACTCGCCGTCACAACAATACCACCATCAAACCCAAAACCAAATGTTGCATAGTAAATCTCTTCAGTACCGCACATACCAATATTGTAAACATCAACACCTGCATCTGTCAAACCTGAAGTAAGTGCATCACAAAACTGCTTACTTGAGAGGCGAATATCATACCCGACCACAACTTTTTTAGGTTGAATTACCTCAGCATAAGCACGACCGATTCGGTAGACAACATCTTCATTAATCTCATCAGGAATTCGACCTCTGACATCGTAAGCTTTAAAACATTTAATTTCATTTTGCATTGTTACCCTTTTACCAAACTTTTAATTCATTATACATACTGTCACGCTCAACCGGAATAAAACCACTGTTTTTAATGAGCTTAACAAATTCCTCTAAATCCACACCTTGAGCACTAGCAGCTCCTGCAGCGGAGTTTATTGACTCTTTTTCAATAGTACCATCAAGATCATTGGCACCAAATTCTTGGGCAACCAATGCAAGATTTACTGTTGATGTAACCCAGTATGCCTTTAAATTTGCAACATTGTCAAGTACAATTCTACTAATTGCCATGGTCTTTAAGATTTCATGCGCCGTTATAAACTCTTTAACATTCAAGTAGTTATTTTTGCCTTGATAGACTAATGGAATGAACGCATTAAATCCACCTGTTTGATCTTGCAAGTCACGAATTCGCATCATATGATCAATTCTATCTTTATGCTTTTCAACATGTCCAAAGAGCATGGTTACATTTGACATTTTCCCGCGTTCATGCCATTTTTTGTGAATCTCCAACCACTGCTCAGAGGTTACTTTACCCTTACAGATGTATGCACGTACCTCTTCATCAAAGATTTCTGCACCACCACCAGGCATCGAGTCAACACCATTTTCTACCATCAGGTCTAAAAGTTCATCATAACTTTTGTTATACTCTTCACATAAAAAATGTACCTCGGCAGCCGTTAATGCTTTTACATGTAAATTGGGGTGCGCTGTTTTAATCTTTTTAAAAATATCTAAATACCATTGCAGACCCGTTTCAGGATTATGGGCTGAGACAATATGCACCTCTTTAATATCACGTTTGATAATATCATCAACTATATCCATAATCTCATCATGAGTCATAGTGTATTGATTGGGATTTTTTCGACTTGCCGAGTAAGCACAAAATTTACAGATATCTTTACAGATATTGGTCGGATTAATATGACGATTAATATTAAAATAGCTCTTTTTACCGTGCAGGGCTTTTCGTTTTATATCAGCGAGTTCACCTAATTCGAAAAGATCATAATCATAAAGAGCGAGCGCTTCATCAAAGTCAATACGCTCTCCAGATTTTATTTTTTCTATAATGTTCAATTTTTCATCCTTTGAGAGCGGCAATTATATCGAAATATCAGTATAATGAGCTTATGAAAATAGATGAACAGATAGAAGATTTAATTGAAAAAAATGCCAGTGACTTTGAAATATCAAAACTCTTTAAATTGCACATTAAAAAGTACACGGACTCACTGGATATCCTGTTTGAAAAAAATCAGGGAAAAGACTTTTTAGTCAAACATACCAAAGCACTCGATAGCATTATTTCCCTCATGTACAAAACCATCCTTCGACGCACCTTTGGCAACTACCTGCCGATGCGTAACTCTATTCCTATTGTTATCGTGGCACTTGGAAGCTATGGAAGGGAGCAACTCTGTGTTCATAGCGATATTGATCTCATGATTGCATATGAAGAGGTAAATGGTTATGATACCAACCTCATTATTGAAAAACTGCTCTATTTAGCATGGGACAGTGGACTAAAACTAGGCCATCGCGTTCATGAAGTCTCTGATATCTCAAAAGCAGCTCAAGAGGACATTACTATTCGAACTTCTATTATGGAGTCACGTCTTATTATTGGTTCAAACTTCACATGGGGAGCAATACAAAAACAGCTTAACAAAATTCAATACGATCAACCTAAAGAGTACCTATTAGCTAAAATTGAAGAAGCACACAAACGCAGAAAAAAATATCCTATCTCCATGCAACCCAATATTAAAGAAGGTATTGGAGCACTCCGTGATTCACAACTGCTCTTTTGGATTGCAACAACTATTTACGGCATTACAAATACTAAAGACCTTGCCGGTCAGCTTTTTAGTGATGAGGAGTATCGTGAGTATCGAATTTCACTCGAACTACTTTTTCGCATTAGAAGCGCACTGCATCTTATTGCAGGCAAACAGCAAGACCAACTTCTAATGGAGCATCTACCTCAAATTTCAAGTATGCTGGGCTTTAAAAATTCAACAAAACTTGCAACCAAAGTATTTCATGCACTCTGGAGAGTTAATAACTTTACCCAAATTTTTATTACTAAAATGCTGCGTTCTTATCTTTATGAAAAAGGAAATTTTCATCTCTTAAAAAAAGCGCGAATCCAAAAAGGCTATTATCTATTTAATACAACACTGTATGCTACGTATCATTATGGAACTAAAGATATTAACCAGCTTCTTGAACTTTTGGTCTCACTTGAAGACAGGGTCTATCAATTTGATCCAAGTGTTTTGGCTCAATTTACTTATGTCACCATAAAGCATCCACTTAAAGTTAAAACTTATGCACTGTTACGAAAACTTTTTGAAAAAAGACACACCTACTCATTTTTAAAACTCTTTTACAATGCCGGAATTTTACACGAACTGATTTCTGCTTTTAAAAAAGTGCATCATCTTCCACAGTTTGACGGCTATCATCATTACCCCGTCGATATGCACTCGATTAACTGTGTTAAAAGTTTAGAAAATATTCAAGAGCCCTTTATTCAAGAACTATACGATGTACTCTTGCCAGAGCAACGATGTATGCTCAAAATTGTGACACTGATTCATGATACCGGTAAAGGTAGAACACAAGATCATGGTGAGGTTGGAGCCAAACTAATCGTGCCCCTATTAAAAAAGCTAAAATTTAATGAGGCGCAACAAGAGAGTGCATCACTGCTCATTAAACAGCATGTACTAATGAGTAATATCGCTTATAATGAAGATTTACATAGTGAAAAAACACTCTATAAATTTATGTCAAAAATTAAAACAGCAAGTAATTTAAAACTGCTTTATATTCTTACCTATGCCGATATTAATGGTGTCGGTCCTGGTGTCTATACTCCATTTAGCTCCAAGCTTCTTAAAAAACTTTATGACGCAGCACTTGAAGTGTCCCAGCAAAGTGATCGCATTAGTGATGCTACAAAACGTTTGCGAATTGAACGACGCATTAAACATAGTCTTGGATATACTACTTTACCAAAACTTCTACAGAAAAAAATACTCAAAATTGAGTCTAATCTCTTCTTTTTCAAGCATACGCCTGAAGAGATTATTACCATAGCATCAACGGCAAGAGATATTAAGAAATATACCTATCGACTCAATAGCAGCAATGGTTTTACCATTGAGATATTACGTTTAGTACCACTGAACTTAGGATATCTATTGGGCCAATTAAGTTATCTTGATGTTGCTTCTATGGACATTTTTACTCTATTTGATAACATCAAATATTTTAAAATTGAGTTTTTAAATCAGCCAAATGATGATACTATTAAGCAAATTATTGAAGACTCATTCGATATGGATAAGAAAGCGACGCTAAAACAACCAAAGATATATCCGCATGAAATCACCTTGGATTGTGACCATTCACTCACCTACGCGCAGCTCCATATTGTAACTACAAATCAGCGAGGTCTTTTAGCCTATATTGTCAAACGGTTTGATGATGCTGACATCAATATTGCAACAGCAAAAATTCATACAACCAAAAATAGAGCAAAAGATCACTTCTTAATAGAAAAGAAACCTAACATGTGCGATAATGCCGCACAAATAATAACGATGTTATG
Source organism: uncultured Sulfurimonas sp. (assembly GCA_964481625.1). Classification (GTDB taxonomy): domain Bacteria; phylum Campylobacterota; class Campylobacteria; order Campylobacterales; family Sulfurimonadaceae; genus QNZR01. Next base: position 2,377 of record CAYZUN010000080.1, on the reverse strand, counting down.
TAAGGAAGATATATAAATGTGTGGAATAGTAGGTTATATTGGGAAAAAAGAGAGTAAAAATATTTTGCTCGATGGTCTTAAAGAGCTAGAGTACCGTGGATACGATTCGGCAGGAATTGCCATTTTGGAAAATGATAATTTTTCATCATTTAAGGCATTAGGTAAGCTGAAAAACCTTGATGCGAAAATGGAATCATTTCAGACCTCCTCTTTTTCAGTGGGCATTGGTCATACACGTTGGGCAACTCATGGTAAACCCACTGAGCTTAATGCTCATCCTCATTTAGGTCAAAGCTCTTATGTCGTTCATAATGGCATTATTGAAAACTATCAAGAGTTAAAAAAAGAACTTCTCGATGAGGGAGTTATTTTTCTAAGTCAAACTGACACTGAAGTTATCGTACATCTTTTTGAGAAATATCTGCCTCACAGCAAGAGTGCCTTTGAAGCCTTTGAATTAACGTTAAAACGTCTTGAAGGTGCATATGCGATTTTACTTGTACATAAAGGCGAGAACGACACTATTCTTTTTGCAAAAAATGGTTCACCAATGATTCTTGCTACTGATGATGACGGTGATATCTACTTTGCATCATCTGATGCACCTCTTATTGGAAAAGCCACCAATGTAGTCTATTTAGATGATGGGGAGTACGGCTATGTCAAAGCTCAAGAGATTCATATATATAATGCCGATGCAGTAGAAGTTCACCCTGCTTTTTCAGCACTGCCGACATGTAAACTCTCAGCGCAAAAAGAAGGATTTCGCTTCTTTATGGAGAAAGAGATTTATGAGCAGAGTCATGTTCTTTTAGATACGCTTCTTGGACGTGTTAACGATGAAGAAATTGCATTTGATGAAATTGATGCATCGCTATTTAATGGTATTAATGAGATTAAACTCTGCGCTTGTGGTACAAGTTACCATGCAGCTCTGACTGCAAGTTACCTTTTTGAGCGTGAAGCTAAAATTCGCTGTTCTGTAGAGATTGCCAGTGAGTTTCGCTACAAAAAGCCTCTATTGACTTCAGATACTCTCTTTATTGTCATTAGTCAAAGTGGTGAAACAGCTGATACATTAGAGACATTGAAGATGGCAAAAAATGCCGGTCTTAAGACTCTAGTTATCTGTAATGTTGACAACTCTTCGATGGTGCGATTAGCTGATGCAACTCTGCTTACCCGTGCAGGAATTGAAAAAGGTGTCGCCTCGACCAAAGCATTTGCAACACAGGTCACTCTGCTTTGGATGCTGGCACTCTTTGCTGCAAAACAACGTAATACCATTAGCAAAGATGCTTTACGAGAACAATTACAAATATTGCGTAAAGTTCCTCAAGCCGCTAAGGTAGAAACTAACATGCATGAAAAGATTAACCGTCTCTCCAAGCGTTACTTGCATGGTCACGGTTTTTTCTTTATAGGGCGTGATGTTTTCTTTCCTCTTGCGTTAGAGGGTGCACTCAAACTCAAAGAGATCACCTATCTACATGCAGAAGGATACCCATCAGGTGAGATGAAACACGGTCCAATTGCTTTAGCCGACCCGGAACTTTTCACAATTGCATTGATGCCGGAACATCTGCTTTACGATAAGGTCAAAAGTAATGTTGAAGAGTTAAGCGCAAGAGATTCAACTATTTGTGCTATCAGTCCATTAGAATTTGAAAAGGCGGATGATTATCTTAAGACCAAACGACATGAGCATTATATGTTAGAGTTTTTTGAGATGATGGTGATTGTTCAACTCTTATCAATGGAAGTGACTATTAGACTTGGTCATGATGTAGATATGCCAAGAAACTTGGCAAAAAGTGTTACTGTCGAATAGCAGTAACACTTATGACACGTTAGTGACCACCGGTTGAGCAGGCACTAACACCAGGTGGTGTTGTCGGCTGAATCGCTTGATTATCCACGCCGCCCTCTTCATTGATTTTTTCAATCTGGTTCCAAATCGATTCGGCTGCTGTCATATAACGTTTTGCCGTTTCTGATTCAGGAGAAACATAAACAATAGGTTTACCCTCATCACCACCAATACGAATTGCCGGTTCAATTGGAATTTCTGCAATAATTGATGTATCAAACTCTTTTGCAATCGGCTCCGTTGTGCCTTTTCCAAAAATGTCATATTCAACACCCGTATCGGGTGCAATAAACCCACTCATATTCTCAATAATACCCGCAATTGGAATGTTTAGTTTTTTAAACATATCTAAACTACGACGGCTATCGTCAAGTGATACCATTTGTGGTGTTGTTACTGTAACACCAACAGTTACAGGAACACTTTGCGCTAAAGTAAGTTGTGCATCACCCGTACCTGGAGGCATATCAATAACCAAACAATCCAGTTCTGACCATAAAATATCAC
>CAYZUN010000079.1:0-10697 GCA_964481625.1 uncultured Sulfurimonas sp. | reverse complement strand
GTGCCGACACGAGGATTTGAACCCCGGGCCTGCTGATTACAAATCAGCTGCTCTAGCCAACTGAGCTATGTCGGCATCGAAATTGAGCCAGAATTATAGACACTTTTCTTTTTAATGTCAAGCATTTTTTAAAAAAGTTTATTTTTTTTAAACTTTTGCAAAAGCCCTAAAACAGTGTTACCCGACTTCTATGGTTGCATCAAAAGATACGACGCGATTACGTCCCTGTTCTTTAGCAAAATAAAGTGCTTTATCTGCTTCAGCAAAGACTGTTGAATAATCACTGTGCTCTTTACGAAGATGACTGACGCCGATACTTGTTGTTATGTCTATAGAATATGACTCAAATTCAACCGCTCTCTTAGCAATAGTTTCACGTACTCCATTGGCAATTTTCTCTGCTGCTTCGAGTGTCGTTTCCGGAAGGATTACGACAATCTCTTCTCCACCATATCGTCCAACAAAATCAGTCTCACGCACATTACTACTAATACGTTTACTTATTTGACGCAAAACTTCATCGCCTGCCATATGTCCAAACGTATCATTAACGCGCTTAAAGTAATCAAGGTCAATAATCATAATGGAAATATCATGAGCATAACGCCTGGCACGTTTAAACTCCATCTCAAGCATCTCTTCTAGATGCCCTCGATTCCACAGTCCTGTTAAGGCATCTGTCTTACTAAGTATCTCTATTTCATGTGTTCGCGCTTTCACAAGAGACTCTAAACGCTCTTTCTCACTACGGGACTTCTCTAGTGCCGAATAATAAATTGCCCGCGCAATAATAAGTGCAAACAATAGTGCTATAGCGCTTGTAATTAGTGCAGTCTTTAGCAACTGCTGTTCGTTTTGAGCATAAGGAGAGGCATCAATTAAAAGCATCAACTGTGTCTCTTCCTTCTCTTTAGAAAGACCGCTGCTTACCATAGTACGATATATCAAATGCTGATTCATACTTATTAGTTCCGGCGGAGGCAGATGTTGTGTCTCTAGTTTTTTACCAATCATCTCTGCATTACTGCTAATATAAACCATATTTAGAGAATCAACCAGTGAAATCTGCATAATATTTTCAGCCGAGTCTACATAAGCATGTAAAAACTCATACATGTCAGTTTTTTCAAAAACTTCCAAGCTATTAGTAATAGAGCCTTCAATTGATTTAAGTAGATTCATAATATCCACTTGACGGCGAAGCAGAGCAAAGCTTTCTCTGGAACTTTCTTTCATATCATACTCAGAAATATCTACGGATAGATCAATCATACTAATAAGTGTCTTGTCGCCATAAATTGGATAATAAATTGCCATCACTTCAACATAATCACGTGTTTCAAAGAAAAATTCTTTAAGCGGTCGATCTCCTTGCATTGTCTGCCTAAAACTATTAGTATTATGTATTTTTCCAATCTCTTCTTTAAACATGGAGTTACGAATAATACCATCGGGTTCAAGATATCGAAACTCAAAAATTTCAAGTTCAAAAGAGATATCACTGACAAGTTTTTGAAGATTCATTGTTGACTTAATATCTTCAAATCGTTTCATTGCAGCCGTAATGGAATTGACAATATCTCCCGCATCACTTTTCATCTGTACTAAGAGTAGCTTTTTTTGCGATTCATAGTTAAAAAAAGAGAGGTAGGATATACTTAAAACAAGCACTAATAACAATATTGGAATATTATATTTTTTATATTTTAACATAATTTAATTCGATGTCTTCACTTTCTTTTTTGTATTAGGGTCGGCATTACGATATTTATCATACGCTTTTTCTAAGTCGTGGTAAGACTTATTCCAACGTTTGGTATGACAGCTGTTACACATTTTCACAAGTCTTTTGGGGTTATCTTCACCGGCTAAAAAGCCACCGGCAGGCTTCTTCTCTTTTGCCAGCTTAATATGTACATTACCCGGACCATGACACCCTTCACACTGCACATTGGCTAAACGTGGTGTACGTTCCATGCTTACAAATCCTGTAGGCATACCATAACCGGTAGAGTGGCACATTAAGCAACGTGGATTTTCCTCATATTTACCTTCAACCAAATGTTTCAATGCGTAATCATGAGGATCTTTTTTTCGACCAATAAAAAACTTTCGATGACATAGACGACATTTTGTATTACCCACAAAACGATAATCTCCTGAATCTATGGCTTTATTGTAACTCTCATCACCCATTGCATATTTAAGCGGGATCGGTGGCATAGGTGATGCACATTCATCTTTAACACGTACGTTTTCACTAGCTGTAGCCGCTGATAACAGAATAGACATTACTATAATACATCTATATAATAATGAGTTTATACTATTGCGACTTACACCCATCTATCTGTCCTCTTCTTCTTTTGAAATATTCCCAACTTTAATTTATTCTTATACTTAACATAGGTATAACTTACCTTTTTATTATAAAAGATTTATTAAGAGTATTAACATTCTACAATAAAGATTGTTAAATTAAGGTATTATATCATAAATTATTTCTGTCTCAAAATTTTTTTTAAGTATCTCTTTAATCATCAGTCCCTCAATCTCCATCTGCATAAATGATTCAAATGTCTCTATTCTACTAAGTGCCATGGTACGAAGTACAATACCACGGTAAGCCTTTGCCCAATGGCTTACAACTTTACCATTCTTAATAAATTTGAGTGTCGTATATGCAACTTGCGGTTTAAAAAACTTTTCATAAAATCCGGCACGAAGATCTAATATCGGTGCGTTACCGACATATTCATCTAATACATTAGAGAACTCCTTTTTATAAAATAGTTCAGTTGCAAAACCATCAATTTTTTCACCTTGCTTTAGTTTATATTCCGGAATCATATCGCCAGCAGATAGTGAACCAAAAAGATTGGAAAAGATTATTGTATGAGTATCTACATACGTTTGTGCTGCACTGTCAAGCTCATCGTACTTTAAATAGTCATAGGCCACACCATCATAGCGTTTGACTGCTTTCATGGTTGGCTCATCAAAAATGTTACGACAATAATGTTGAATCTGCACGGGATCTTTGAGACCAAAAAATTTTGAGAGTTCTGCTTGTGACGCTTCACTAACATAGTGATTGTAACGCTCTAAAATATCTCTGCGCTTTGCATAGTACTCTGGAAATAGTAAACTGTCCTGAGAAATCGCCTCTCCATCTCCCCCCGTTCTTTTTCCTTCTGAAGGTGAAAAAAGTATTATCATTATTACTCCTAAGCTATAATTCTATTTATGCAGACTATTCATACCCTAACACAGACTCTCAATAATAATCTAGCAGTTATGCTCTATTTTAGTGCGCCCACATGCAATGTATGTCATGCACTCAAGCCCAAACTTGTCTCTGCCATTGAGAGCAATTTTTCATCTTTTGAAATTATCTCAATTGACATATCAATTCAACCTGAAATCGCTTCACATTTTGGTGTCTTTAGCATTCCGACCCTACTCATATTTTTAGACAAAAAAGAGTTTCTACGTAAAAGCCGTCATATGAGTGTTGATGAAGTCATCACTTCTATTAGACGCCCTTATGAGATTATGACAAGTTAAATAACTTAATTTATTATCATATCAACCCAGTGCTAATATGGGCAGATGAGTTTTGCTCATTTGGCATTATTTAAATGCTATGAGTGCCGCAGTCACTGCTACGTTTAAAGACTCGACTCCGCGGTTCATTGGAATGGCTACGGAGCTGTTACACAGAGATAGAACCTCACTGCTCACACCTTCACTCTCATTTCCTAAAACAAAAATAGATTTATGCGGTATCTCTAAAGTATCTAAACTTTTTAAAGCATGAGAACTAAGTACATAAATTTCTGCATAGTGAGAGAGCAATTTAAAGGACTCCTCCAAGCTATCGCAATAGAAAATCTCAATTTTAAAAAGCGTTCCTGCGCTCGCTTTCATAACCAGCGGTGAAAGTTTGGCGCTATTTTTCTTAGGCAGTATAATACCATCAATATTTCCCGCGGCAGCAGAGCGTAGAATCATGCCTAAGTTTTGTGGGTTGTGAATACCATCGAGGGCTAAAAGTCGATACCCGGAAGTAAAATGCTCCTCTATGCGATCTACATGTAAATACTTTGGCGCAATCACATCAATAGCTACACCTTGATCTTGTTTAGCATTTTTTGAGATGCGCGAGAGTTTTGCTTTGTTGTGGTAGTAAACTTCAATGTCTCGCCTTTTACACAGTGAGAGTATGGTGTTGATAGCCCCATCAATTTTATTGGAATCGGAGAGATGAACTTTGTGTATCTTCAGACTTGAATCTTCTAAAAGCTCAATGGTGACGTTTCTTCCGTAAAATGTAATAACATTATCAAAAAAAGCTTTCTTTTGCAAATACTCTGGCGAATCTTTCAATCTAGTAATCCTTTACAGTGCTCAAACAGTGTATCTTTTACATTATCAATAACAATAAGACCGTTAGAGTCATTGGCAATGTAGAGTTTTTTCGCTCCATTTTGCAGTTCGTGGAGTTTAATATCACGTACAGCACTTCGTTGAGCAATACTTCCAACACCAAAATAAGCAACTCCGCAGAGTCTAGGATAGCTGCTATTACTTACATCAAGGACTTTTAAGCCTCCTGTAACATCTGCTACAAAAAGTGCTTTTGCATTGTCTGAGCGATCGACTTTAACGGTCTCTCCTAAGGCATTGGCACGACTGCCCTCTGTTAGGTAGTGACCTCTGTATTCTAATACTCCCGTATCATCGCTATTAAAAATTTCAATACCTTTGTCTGTTGAGACATAGAGTTCACTCGTATTTGGTGCAAGGTGAATATCATAAGCACTTGTTCCATGTTTTAGAGCAATGCTGTCAATTTGTATGGGGACGGCTCCGGAGATATCAATAGATTTTACACCACTGCTGCCATCAGCGATATAGATAATTTTTCTATTATTAGATACCGTGACACCATGAGTATCTTCTCCCAACTGTTCTCCTCCAATAAGATGTGAGCTGTTTAAATCAAGGGTTTCTTCACATGTAAATAATGAAGCATCAAGAATTTTCAGTCCTGCCACACCATTAGCAATAAGTAAGAGTTCCATATTTTGTGCATTGGTACTTGCATAGGCTACATCGTACGCTTTTGCACCCAAAATTCCTGATCTGAATTCACCACGATACACCACTGAATTTAAATCTTCTAAGCTTGATGAATAAAAAAGTATCTCATTGGCCTGAGAGGCAACAACAATACAGCGATTATCATTTCTGTCAAAATATTTCACTGTTGTTCCAAAGCCACTCAAATTTTGTTCATAATTACCTAAACGCTCACTTGGTGTGCGTGTATCTATAAGATCGAATCCATCATTACCTGCTGCAATGTAGGAGAGTGAATGGTTGGCGTCAAGTGCAATATCCCAATATGCCAAATTTCCCAAAGCATTGTACTCAGAAGATAAAAAACTCTCTGTAGAGAGATTGAGAATTTTGTCTTTATAAGCACTATTTAAACGTGCGTCAACGAGCGGTGTATTATTGCTGTTTAAATAACTTAGCACTTTGGCATCAATGAGATAAAGTACGACTAATGATTCATGATATTTAGCAGCATCACTCACATTTTTACTCTCTAAGTAACGATTATAAAAGGTCTCCACTAAATTAAAGTAAAGATCAATTTGGTGCAAATTGCTTGCATTATAATCTACTTTTTGACGCGCTTGAAACATTGCATCTGAAAGTATTGCTAAACGTTTACTCGATGATGTGAGTGGTGTAGCATTTTTAATGTAATTGGCTTCAAGGCTATAGTGCAGTGCCATATTCTTTAAAGCACTATTATAGAGTGTTTGATTAAAGTCTAATGTTGTCGCATTTATATTAGCTGCAATTAACAGTGAAGTTGTAAGTTCACTCACAGCGGTTGAGTTTGAATATAAGGGAGCTGTAAATGCAATATCTGATGCGGTTTTCATTCCATCAAAATCAACATCAATATAGCTTTCTATGCCATCACCTGTTGCACTCACCGGCCATGTAATTGCTTTATCAAAAGTGTAAATATTTTTACTCATATCTTTTTGAATTGCCAACTGCCCTTTGGCATCTTTTACTACCGCACGGTGTACAGGAGCAATGGAGTAAACAGATACTTCTTCAATGGTGTTAGCATCACTGCTATCGCTACTGCAAGCCGTAAATATTAATGAGGTAATTAAGGTAATTAGAGAGAGTGTGATTGTTTTCATGTTGAAATAAAGCAAATTTGGTTCCAAGGAAAATTTACATGTAAAAATATATTTACATGTAAATTTATATCTATTTTATTTTTTGAGCAATCGCTTCAGCAGTGAAACCAAATTTCTCAAACAGTTGCCCTGCCGGAGCTGATGCACCAAAGCTATTCATTGCAATAACATCATCAGCTAACTTGTACCACTCCATACCGCGAGCCGCTTCAATAGCCACAGTTTTAACACCCGGTTTAATAATGGAGTCTATGTAGATCTGATCTTGTTCAATAAAGAGATCAAAACATGGGACACTTACCACATTAACAGGAACCCCTTTTTCATTTAAGAGTGCTTTTGTCTCAAGACAGAGTCCTACTTCTGAACCTGATGCCATTAATACGATGACAGCATTGTCATCTTTGCTCACAAGGTAACCTCCTTGTGCTACTGTTCCCATTACCGCTGCCGGAAGCAGTGGCAAACCTTGACGTGAAGCCACAAATGCAGAAGGTGATGCAGTCATTGAAAGTGCTGTTTTCCACGCCTCAACATTTTCATTGCCATCTGCCATACGCCACACATAAAAGTTTGGCAACGCACGAAACTGGCTCAACTGTTCAATTGGCTGATGAGTCGGTCCATCTTCACCCACACCAATGCTGTCATGGGTCCAGACAAAGAACTGTTGAATACCGCTAAGTGCTGCAATACGCGCGGCAGGTTTGAGGTAATCACTAAAAACAAAGAAGGTTGCACTAAATGGCATTAATGGGCCATACAGGGCAATGGCATTGGTAATTGACGCCATAGCATGTTCACGAATTCCAAAATGGATGTTTCTGCCTTTTGGAAAAACTCCCATATCATTTAAGTTCGTTTTATTTGACGGGCTTAAATCTGCCGAACCTCCTAAAAATCCTGGAAGACCGCGAGCAATTGCGTTCATAATCTTTCCATTAGTACTGCGCGTTGCATCTGCTTTATCAAAAGTCGGCCAAGCAATTCGAGAAACATCAGGATTTAAAAGAGCATTAAGCGCTTCATTTTGTTCCGCCAGCGGCAGTGTATTGAGGGAATGATTCCATTCACGCTCATACAAGTCACCGGTCTCAATAGCACAACGAAAACGTGCCATAACATCCTCATCAACATAAAATGATTTAGCCGGATCAAATCCTGCTTTTATTTTAGAGTTTGCAATCTCTTCATCACCCAGTGGTGCTCCATGGGTATGGTGAGAGCCTTCCATAGTGTCCGCACCTTTTGCAATGGTAGTATGTGCAATAATGAGACACGGCTTAGTAGCAGCTTTTGCTTTTGTTATTGCCGCATCAATCTCATCAAAATTGTGTCCGTCAACTTCTAAAACATCCCAGCCTTGAGATTCAAAACGTCCACGAATATCTTCTGAAATACTAAGATCAGTTGAACCTTCAATGGTAATACGGTTAGAGTCATAAATCATAATAAGATTATCAAGCTTATTATGACCCGCAATGGAACAGGCTTCATAACTAACACCCTCTTCTAAGTCACCATCACCACACAGCACATAAACATTATGATCGATTACTGCTGCCGTTTCAGAGTTCACCTGCGCGCCCATAAATTTTGCTGCCATTGCAAAACCAACACCATTTGCCACACCCTGACCAAGAGGTCCTGTAGTGATCTCGATGCCTTCAGTATGACCGTATTCAGGATGCCCCGGCGTTTTAGAATCTAACTGGCGAAAGTTTTTCAGATCTTCTATTTCAAGACCATAACCCCAGAGGTAGTAGAGTGAGTAGATAAGTCCTGTTGCATGACCGCCTGAAAATACTAAACGATCACGATTTAACCATGACGGATTTTTTGGGTTGTGATGCAGGTGCTCACTTAAAACCACTGCAATATCTGCAAGACCCATCGGCGCCCCCGGATGTCCAGAGTTTGCTGCTTGAACCATATCTGCTGCTAAAAATCGAATTGTGTTCGCCATTTTTTGACGCATTGTATTACCCATTTACTATTCCTTATGTCTATTTATATACTCTATTAAAAGCGAGGAGAGTTCCTCTTTAAGTTGTCTGTCAAATGTTTCCATTTCGCTCAACAACTCATCGGCTAAATTATCCGCTTCTTTAAGTGACTTTTCTAAGCCGATAAGTGTTACAAAACTATTCTTGTCACCATCATTACTTGTGGTTTTTCCTGCTTCTTCTGAACTTTGTGTAACATCTAAAATATCATCTTGAATCTGAAAAAGAAGCCCCAACTTAATACCAAAGTCATACAACTGCGTCGCCAATTTTGCTTCACCAACAATGAGTGCACCCATTTTAAGTGATGCAGCAATGAGTTTGGCTGTCTTATTTACATGTAAAATTTTCACCTGATCTAACGAGAGAGGCTGATTCTCGAAATAGCAATCTATGATCTGACCCAAAACCATACCGTTAAGCCCACCGTTGTGAGAAAGTTCACGAATCAGCTTCACACGAACAGCATCACTAAAAGGCGCATTAGAGAGTACTTCAAAGGCATAGGTATTAAGGGCATCACCCACAAGTACTGCGGTGACCTCATCATAATTTACATGTAAGGTTGGTTGTCCGCGTCGTAAGTCTGCATTGTCCATTACAGGCAGATCATCATGAATTAGTGAATAGGTATGAAGCAGTTCCACTGCATAGGCTGCATGATACGCACTAGGAAGCATCAGGCTGTTAAATGCTTTCACCACGCCTAAAAGGAGTGCGGGACGAAATCGTTTTCCACCTGCTGCAAGCATCTCGTGGAGTGCTTTTTCATAGTGTGGGTGAAAGCCCTCAGGATGAGGCAGATTCTCTAGTAAAAAGTGTTCAAATTGATTCATTGCTGCCATAGCTTAATTTTTAGGAGAATTTTACCATGATTTATTTAAAAAGAGGATTGAAAGTGTCAATAAATTATGACACTAACTTTGAGCAAATGGATTCATACCGCCTAAAGCGCCCATAGCACTGTTTTTTTTGTTATCTTCAACCATTTTATTGGCATCATTAATTGCAGCAATAAGAAGGATCTGCAGTGACGATTTATCATCTAAAAGCGTGTCGTCAATTTCAACATCAAGAACTTCACCGTTTCCGCTAATGGTCACTTTAACCATGCCACCACCCGTTTTAACGGTAAACTCTTTAGAGGCTAACTCTTCTTCCATTTTTTTAGCAGACTCTTGGAGGCCTTCAAGCATCTTGCTCATATCACCCATGTTACCGAACATCAGATTTCTTCCAGTTCTTCAACAATGTCATTATTCTCATCAACAATAACGACCTTAGGCTTGTAAGTTTCTAACTCTTTTTCATCATAGGTTGCGTACGCTACCACAATGACTTTATCGCCAATGTGAACTTTACGAGCAGCGGCACCATTTAAACAGATGTCACGCTTGCCGCGTTCGCCTAAAATAATGTAAGTAGAAAAACGCTCACCATTATTAATATTTAAAATTTCTACTTTCTGTCCTACGCGCATCTTAGAAGCTTCTAAAAGCTCTTCATCAATAGTAATAGAACCAACATAATTCAAGTTTGCATCCGTAACCGTTGCGCGGTGAATTTTGCTGTAAAGCATTTCGATTGTCATAGCTCTTTATCTTCCCATCTGTTTCATCATATCTTCTGGAGAGATAGCATCATCCCACAACTCTCCGTCAATAACATACTCTTCAACCACATTACCACCAATAATATGCTCATCAATAATGCGAGAAATCTTCTCTTTATCGAGTTGTGCATACATCACATGTCCAGGTTCTACTAACATTATTGGTCCAACATTACAGCGGTTCATACATGATGTACGAATTGGTTGCACTGTTCCTATTATACCTTTTTGCATTAACGTTTGTGCTAAATGTTGAAAAAGATCCTGAGTTTGTGGATTAACACATGACGGTTTTGGCATCCCGGGAGGATTTGATTGTTCACATTTAAAGATATAAAAAGCCGGTTGAGGTAAACCCATAATTTTCTCCATAGTTTCATTTACGAAATTTTTGGGTGATTATATCAAAATTCAGACTAAAATGCTCTTTGTTTAAAAGTAGATTGTATTTTTAAGCAAACAGTTCTCTATTGTTTACGAATAAAAGTATCATTCGCTTCCATTTATTATTGGTGTACTCTAAATTTAAAGCTATAATCTTTTTAACAAAAGGGCATCAATGAACTATCAAAAAATTCTTAAAGAGATTGAACAGGAAATTACGCCACTGTTTGGTCAAGGAAAAGTTGCCAACTATATTCCAGCCTTAGCCGAGGTCAACCCTAGGCAGTTTGCGATGTCCATTACCTTACTTGATGGAACACAGTATGGCATTGGAAATATTGACACAAATTTTTCCATTCAAAGTATCTCTAAAGTTTTTTCACTAACGCTTGCCCTAGAAGCTCACGGTAGTAAACTCTATGAACATGTAGGAGTTGAGCCTTCTGGTGACCCTTTTAA
>CAYZUN010000078.1:0-10923 GCA_964481625.1 uncultured Sulfurimonas sp. | reverse complement strand
TACCAGTACGCATCCTTAGCAGGGATGTGGTTTCAGCCAACTCACCCACCTATCCGTCGTCTTAAAAAGAGGTTGTAATTTTACTGATATAAGATAATAGAGACCTTAAAATAGTCTCTATATTTTAAAATTCTGCTAAAATCTTTTCAACAATCTCAGCTGGATTCTCAGCTTTATAGATCGGACGTCCCACTACAATAAAATTTACTTTTTCTTTTTGCGCTACATCAATGGTAGCTACGCGTTGCTGATCACCGGCATCTTCACCAAAAGGACGAATACCCGGAGTGAGTGTTACAAAGTCATTCGCTGTAATATTTTTAATTGATGCGCTCTCAAATGCGCTACACACCACACCATCTAATCCACTATCATAAGCATCTTTGGCAAACTGATCTGCTTTGGTTGCAATATTTTTTTCATACACAGCACTAAAGCCTGCTTCATCAAAAGCGGTCAATGCCGTCACAGCTAAAACTAAAGGACGATTTTCATATGACTCTAAACGCTGCATGACTGCTTGCATCGCTTTTTTTCCTGCTGAGGCGTGAACGTTAAACATATCTACATGTAAATTCACAATAGACTCAGCAGCATCAGCCATGGTATTTGGAATATCATAGAGTTTGAGGTCTAAAAAGATCTTAAAATCGGGATTAATTTTTTTAAGCGCATCAATAAAGGGCTTACCATCACGAATGTAGGAACGAAGTCCTACTTTTAACCAGACATCATACGCTTTAATTTGCTCAACGAGTTTAAGATTCTCTTCACTGCTTGGAAGATCTAAAGCAACACAAAGTTCCATAACATACCTCTTGAAAAATAATGTCAAAAGTATATTATAGAATTGGTTTGAAGAAGATTTACATGTAGAAAAAAATCTACATGTAAATTAAAGTGTTACACCATGCAAGAGTTAACAGTAGATTCAATAGCCTTAACTACTGATGGATCCTCTAGTGTTGAAATGTCTTGAGTGATTTCTTCACCCTTAGCAATAGCACGCAAGATACGACGCATAATTTTTCCTGAACGTGTTTTTGGTAAGCCTGCAACAAAAATCATATCATCACAAAGAGCGATGTTACCAATTTCTACTTTAATAATGCCGTTAATCTCTTTTGCAAGAGCAGACTCTTCACCAAAGTCACCTTCACCTTTCATTACAATATATGCAAAGATGCCCTCACCTTTAAGCTCATGAGGTTTACCTACAACTGCTACTTCAGCAACACCGGTATGTTTTTTAATTGCTGCTTCAACTTCAGCAGTTCCCATACGGTGACCTGAAACATTAATAACATCATCGGTACGACCCGTAATAGTAATATAGTCCTCATCATCATAAACAGCGCCATCACCTGTAAAGTACACCGCTTTACCATCTTTTGTTACATCACCAAAGTATGACTTTTTAAAGCGCTCTTCATCACCCCAAACACCACGAATCATTGCAGGCCATGGACGAGTTACACACATATATCCACTCTCACCTCTGCCAACTTTTTCGCCTGTTTGTGGATCCAAAATCTCTGCCATAATTCCTGGAAGCGGGAATGTCGCACATCCTGGTTTAATTGGTGTAGCACCGGGAAGAGGAGAGACAATATGCCCACCTGTCTCAGTCTGCCAATAAGTATCAACAATAGCACAATTAGAGTTACCTACAGATTCGTAGTACCATTTCCATGCCGGTGGATCAATTGGTTCACCAACCGTTCCGAGAACTTTTAATGAACTAAGATCATATTTGCCCGGCTCATCTTCACCCATTTTATGCAGTACACGAATAGCAGTAGGAGCCGTATAGAACTGGTTGATTTTATACTCTTCAACCATTTTCCAAGGACGCCCTGCATCTGGATACGTCGGTACCCCTTCAAACATTACCGTCGTCGCACCCATAGCAAGTGGACCGTAAACGATGTAGGTATGTCCTGTAATCCAGCCAACATCAGCGGTACACCAATAGGTATCGTTCTCCTTAACGTCAAATACCCACTCCATCGTCATCTGAGCCCAAAGAATGTAACCAGCACTATTGTGTTGTACTCCTTTTGGTTTGCCCGTTGAACCTGATGTGTAGAGCAAGAAGAGTGGATCTTCACTATCCATCGGTTCAGGTTCACACTCTGTCGGTTGGCTTTTAATAAGCTCATTGTACGAGTAATCTCGCCCTGCAACCCATGTAATATCTTCACCATTACGCTCAACCACACAAACTTTTTTAACTGGTGTCTCACCTTCTAATGCCTTATCGACTTCCGGTTTTAACATATAAGGCTTATCTTTACGAAATGCTCCGTCGGCGGTAATAACTACTTCTGCCGCAGCATCTTCAATTCTATCACGCAGTGCTTCAGCAGAGAATCCACCAAATACAATTGAGTGAATTGCACCTAAACGTGCACAAGCAAGCATTGCATAGGCCGCTTCAGGAATCATTGGCATGTAGATAACGACACGGTCACCCTTTTTAACGCCAAAATCATTTTTAAGCATGTTTGCAAAACGGTTCACATTATAATAAAGCTCTAAATAGGTAACAACTTGTTTATCACCACGATCACCTTCAAAAATGATGGCTGCTTTATTTTTACGAGAATCTAAATGACGGTCAATACACTGCACAGAAATATTTAATTTTCCACCCTCAAACCATTTTACAAATGGAAAGTTGCTCTCATCAAGAACATTGGTAAATGGTTTCATCCATGTGATCTTCTCTTTTGCAAAACTACCCCAAAAACCTTCATAGTCCTCAGTTGCCCAGTCTTGAAGTTCTTGATACTCACACATATTTTTAATACGTGCTGTTTTAGCAAATTCACGATTAGGTTTAAAAACTGGTTTTTTAATATCACTCATTTTACTTCCTTAATTATTTCAGATTTCTTATGCCCTATTACATTAATAATTAAATTTTGCAAGATTGTATCTAAGCATAAATCAATATTTCCTTGAAAAAATAATACAGCTATTTTAATTATGTTTCGCTAATTCTAGAAATTCACTAACCTTTTATCTATCTTGATGTAGAATATTTTAACAAGTGACAAACACAATGTTTTAAAGAGAGAGTTATGTATCAGACACTCAATGCAGATTATCTTAACACTGTTCCTCTTTTTAATCATTTAAGTGATGATGAACTTCAAAAACTCTCTGCAATCAGTAAAGTCAAACGCTATAATAAAGGTGAAATCCTCTACTACGAAAAAGATAAACAGTCTGAAATTTACTATTTAAAAGAAGGGCTCATCAAAATCTACAAAATCGACCGCTTTGATAATGAAATTTTCATGTACAACCTATTTAAAGAGACCCTTATTTCAGAGATTACCGATTTTGAGAAGATTGGCTGTTTTGCCAATGCTGAGTTTGTCGTAGCGAGTGAAGTATTAGTCATTGACTTTCAAGGCTTTAAAGCCATTTATGAGCAGAGTCCAAACCTAATGCTACGGCTTTTAAAAGAGTTCGCAAAAAAGAGCAATATGATGCAGTGTATCATTAACCGTGAAATTGTATTTGACGGTACGGCAAAAGTTGCCTTTATGCTGATGAATGATTTAGAAAGCTTTAACAGTCTGAAAAAAGCTGAAATCGCGTATATGTTAAATATTCAGCCTGAGACACTCTCACGAATACTAAAAAAATTAACACGTAATGAGATGATTGCTACTGAAAAAGGCACTATTAAAATTAATAACAAAGAGGCTCTAAGAGCCATTTTTGAGTAAAGGGGAAACGTATGCACAAGATAACCTCACAAATTAAACTCATTGGAGGTATTCTCTCTTTGATAATTGCATCAATTGTCCTGATTACTGTTTACGTCAATCATACTTCTAAACAAGATTCCGTAGTCATCAATGTGGCAGGAAAACAGCGTATGCTGACACAAAAAATTACAAAAGAAGTATTTTGGCTACAGCACCATACTTTGGCGCAATATTCAGCACTCGATGCCTCTATCAATGAATTTAAACGATCTCTTAATGATCTTCAAAACGGAAATGAAACACGTGGTATTTACGCTCCGCCTAAAGAGTTCATCACAGAACAACTCCGTCAAGTCAATGCATTGTGGCTTACCTTTGAAGGTTATCTGAATGAATTTAAAATATTTTTAAACGAAACGACGAAGCTTAAATCTATTCTGCCTAAAGATAGTGAGTTAATACTAAAAATCTCTGATGATGTTGTTAAAGAGATGGTCAAAGAAAACCTTGCAGGTAAGTTTATTGATGATGCCGGTCGTCAACGAATGCTGACTCAAAAGATCGCATTTCATCTCTCTCAGTATCTTATTACCGGAGAATCAAACCATATTACCAATTTCTTTCATACTTATAGTCTTTATAAATCAACACTGGAGCGATTTTTAAACACTAAAGAGTTAACACAATTAGCATCGCTCCATGCTGTTTTAAAAGAAAATCAACAGATATGGCACAAATATGCATCCTATATTATAGACCTTATGGATCAACAAAGAAATCTAAACCAGACACTTATTCGGATTAAAGACATTAATGTTGTAACACTTGATGCAATGGACAGTGCTGTAAATGCTTACAGTGCTTACTCCGCCCAGCAGCGCCAACGGCTACAGTATTTTCAATATATTGCAAGTTTTATAGCGCTGCTTTTTATGCTCTACTCAGCAAAACTCATCCGAAATATTGAAGACAACTTTGCCGATTTTCTGAGACATTCTGAAGCGATGGCAGTCTCTTTAGAAGATGAAAATTCAAAAGCCTCTTATAAAAAAGTATATCCCTCTATGGAAAATGATGAATTAACACTCGCTTCGATGCATATGAGTCATTTTGTTGATAAAATAAATACTGTCATCGAACATGCACAACAGGCTATTAATGAGTCTGAGAACGCTGCACGAGAATTAGCATCAGTAAGTGATGAGATTGATGATAAATTAGAGGCTTTAGAGCTTGATGAAGCGTCTAAAAAAGATATTGACAAAACAATTGATACTAGTGAAGATATTGTAATTCAGACATTAGAAGAACTTTCAAGTACTTCTCATCTGCTAAACCAATTGCAGAAAAATCTTAACAGCGTGGTTGAGAAGACACAAAATAAAGATTAGATTACATGTAATCTATAACACGGCGTCTTTCACCTGCTTTTAAGCGCATCTCATCATAGAGTTTTTGATGCTTAAGCTTCTCTTGGCAACGAATAGGCGTACGGATAGATTTATACTCTATCAACACCCCTTCTTTAAAGACACCGCTTACTTCAGCATATACCCAATAAAATCCTGTGTCGCTTCGCATATTTTTAACATAACCACCCCATTTTTGACCTGATTGCAAGGTCTCCCACAGTTGTTTAAATACCGATGACGGCATATCCGGATGGCGAATAATATTATGCGGTTTTCCAATTAAATCATTAATTTCATAACCACTAATTTCAGCAAACGTTTCATTAACATAAGTAATCATACCACTCAGATCTGTTCGAGAAATGATTAGCTCATCTTCAGGTACTTCCGTCTCAATCAAAAACTCTGATCTGTTGAATTGCATGTTACTGTCCTTTATCTAACTGCTTTGCAAAGTCTTCTAAATCCATTTTTTGTTTTAAATCCCCATTATAGATAATATCTTTTGGATTTACATTGTCATCATTTAGCATTTTAGGTACTGCATCTGAGCTATTAATAACAGCGATGTTTCTCTCTAGCTCATCTTCAGAGTATGCCATCTGCATATCTGCAGCAATGACATGCGGAATCTGTTCAATGACACGAAGTTTTTTCAACTCTTCATCAACGCTTTCACCTTCAATGGTAATAATAATTCTTCCCTTTGCATCATGAAGATGATAATCACACACCTCACATGCTTTGATATCACGCAAAACATCCTCTAAAAACTTTGGTGTCGTCTGTACTACTATACTTGAAATATTCATTTTTTCTCCTATTTTAATGTCCAAAAATTAATGGTATTATTGTCACTGCTCGCACCAACATGCTGCTCATCAATAAAAAGTATCTGCGTTAATGTAGCGTCTTGACCCACTAAGTTATAACGCTTTGCCTTACTTTGTGTCTTAAAGACTAAAATATCGTTCTCTTCGTTATATGCTACGGCCGAAAGTGTCGCGTCAGGACTTAAAGCACAACTGTACAGTAGAAAATGAAACTCTATATATGCAGCACTTCCATCGTTCTCATAAACAACACAGCGACGGTCTTGTCCCGCGGTAAGCACAACGCCTCTCTTATAGTCAAGCTGATAGACTTTATCTAAATTTTGACCTTCTAGGATGCGTTTCACTTCCCCGCTCATCGTGTCAATAATGTGTACAATACCACTCTCATCAGTGGTTGCAAAACTCTTTTTATCTTCGCTCAACATAAAATCAGAAAACGATGATGCACTTACCTGCTTTTTATAGAGGACTTTAGAACTACTAATATCAAATAAAATAAGTTCATTGGTAAGCAGAGCGATCAGTACCCTGCTCTCATCAACAAACATCGCTTTACGCATAAACCATTTCTGATTAATATCTATTATTTTAGTAGTACTTCCATTTGTATCAAGCCAGAGATTTCGATAGCCCTTTTTTCCCTCTGAGACAAATAAGACGTTACCATCGAACATGTCAACTGAGTAGATTTTAGAAGGCATCATATCTCCCATAAAATCTTTAATAAAAGGAATCTCTATTTTACGAATCATCGCTTTAGTTTTAAGGTCAAATATCTCGACACTGCTATTACTCGTTGCCGTATAAAGTATGCCGTCTCGATGTACCATTGCTTGCACCTGACCACTGGCACGTAGAGAAAAGTCAGGCTTAAGATTCTGCACTGCAAAAAGAGTTGTTAGCATTAAAAGAGATGCTAAAACAATTCCTTTCATGATGTCTCAATTCCCATCTCTTGTTTATGCGCATGCATTGCAAGTTCAATTTCATGAAAATGCTCTGGTGAAATATTTTCATCTTTAGCCCATTGCACTTCAATATCTCCGCCATAATCATCACCCATCAGTTCAATATTTGTTTGAAATTCTGCCATATCATTACAAAACATCTCTCGCCCGTCTACTGTGTCAGTAAGATGAATCCA
This sequence comes from uncultured Sulfurimonas sp., assembly GCA_964481625.1. Taxonomy (GTDB): domain Bacteria; phylum Campylobacterota; class Campylobacteria; order Campylobacterales; family Sulfurimonadaceae; genus QNZR01. The sequence goes on along the minus strand of CAYZUN010000078.1, from coordinate 3,806 downwards.
CCAACCGCCAATACCGTTAGACTCAATATTTGATTTAATCACTACTTTGCTCATATTGTTTTACCTCTACTGTTATTGCATCTGCTGGACATACTTTAACACAAAATCCACATGATGTACACTTGTTCATATCAATTTCAGGACGAAACACACCATCAAAAATAATGGCATCATCCAAACAAGGGTCTTTACACGAAAAACACATTGTATTGTGCCAACTCATACATTTCACCACATCAATCTCAAATTTGGCATTAATGTTTGATTTGAAATCTACATGTAAAACGCCTAGCTCACACGCGATTGCACACTCATCACAGTAGGTACAACCACTCTCACTAAACACCAAGTACGGTATTTTATCTTCACCAATCTTAATAATATGCTCTTCACAAACAGTGGCACACTTACCGTCACACTGAAGACACTCTTTGTCAAAAGCAGATTCATCTTTAAAATAAGAGGGACGTATTAGTGCCTCTTGCTTTGGCTTAAAAGCCGAAGCAAGAGAACCAAAAAGTTCTCTTCGCTTCATTGTATTAGTTATTAAGTGTATCTAGAGCATCTGTAAGTCTAGAACCACTCCAACTCGATTTGGTTGCACCATCTTTATCAGAAAATACTGCTTTAAAAGTACTTTCAACTACTAAGTCTCCTGTTGACTGTGGTGCATGACACTGTGTACAGTTAAAGCGTGCACCCACTAATTTCTTTTTGGGTTTAATAGAGATATTTGCCATCTTCTCACTTGATGTATTCACCCCTTTAATGGCAATAGACTCTGAAGGTCTAAAGTCGGTAAAGTGTGATGAAGGAATTGGTGTTGCACCCATATCTTTCGCTACTTCAGGTAAGTGACATCCCGTACATGCATTATTACTAATCGTAATTGGCAACATACCTTCGGTGTCATGTGGAATCATTGGCGGTGCATCTTGAAATGCTCTTGGAATTTTCTTTGATTCACCTGCGGCAGATGTTGCATATGCTGTTTTATCTCCCGTTGTATCTGCTTCACTATACAGATCTGTTTTTCGTAACCCTAAAGACTCTTCAGTAACAATCTCTTGAGTTACAGATTTTTGAGCTGCCGGAGCAGCATTGCTTACTTCATTACATCCAGCTAACAGCAACACTGCCGTTAGTAGACCAACACTTAATTGATTTTCAAGTTTCATCTTCTCTCCTATATTTTACTTTGTAACCGTTACGACTTCGGATGCATTAATATTAATAAATTTCTTTATTGAAAATTCCAATGCATCATCATCACACACTTCCACACATCTTCCACAGTTTGTACATTCACCTGAGAGTACAGGCATCGTTTCTTTACCAATCATATAAAGCACCTGAGATTCAGGACAAACCACTTTACACTTCATACAGAGTGTACAGTGTGCCTCATTATGATGGACTCTAAGCAGACTAAAGTGTCCAATGAGTGAATAAAATCCGCCAATGGGACAGACATGTCCACACCAGCCATTTTTTAAAACAAACAGATCAAAAAGAAAGATAACAAGCATCGCTGCCCAACCAAAACCGATACCAAAAATAATACCACGATGTACCATTGCAACTGGCGAAATAAACTCAAATGCCGTCACACCGAATGCGAATGAGATTATAAGACTAAGACCTATAATCCAATAGCGCATATTACGTGATGCAGGCTGCTTTTTTTGTACCTTATCAAACTCAAACTTACGTCGCAAATAGTTCGCTAAGTCCGTAATCATATTGACCGGACAGACCCAACTACAAAACGCTCGCCCTCCTACAATAAAGTAAAACAGCGCAATAATACCTGCACCAATCAGTAAATTAGCACTCATTGCAGCACCGGCAGCAAACATTTGAAGCGCAGCATACGGATCACTTAAAGGAATGAGACCTAAAATAGATGACGAACTCAAGTTCCCCATTAGTAAAGTCCAACCCCAATAATTACCCGCCATGTAAAGCAACAATAATCCAATCTGAACAACACGTCTTAAAAATAAAAAGCGGTACTTTTCAAATAAATTTTTCATTCAAACAAGTCCCCCATATCATTAAGCGAATCTACAGCTGAGCGTTTACTCAAATCAGTAACTGTCGTTTTACTTGTTGCATTTTCAAGACGTTTCTCATCGGCTTTATCCCAGCCTTTAATGTAGTAGTCTCCTGCTTTACCAAGAGCCACTTCACGAGGCAGAACAAAAATCGCTGCTTTTTCCGTTACACAAGCACGTTCGCACAGACCGCAGCCTGTACATGCATCACTATGTACCACCGGCTTCATAAAAGCATGTTTACCGGTACGAGCATTTTTCTCATACACAATAGTAATTGCCACGTCAAGTAACGGACAGGCACGATAACACGCGTCACATTGAATACCCCAAAAAGCAATACAGCTTTCGTCATCAATGACTGCAAGTCCCATATCTGCTATATTGATATCGAGTTCACCTTTATCATTACTGACACTTAGAACATCTAATGCTCCAGTAGGACATACCGGAACACATGGAATATCTGGACACATATAACATGGTATATCACGAGGAACAAAGTATGGTGTTCCTAATGGTTTTTGATCTCCTGGTTTGGCTAGCATTAATGTATCAAATGGACATGCTTCAACACACATGCCACATTTAATACACGTTTTTAGAAAATCTTCTTCTTTAAGAGCACCCGGTGGTCGCAACAGCAGTTCAGAGGCAGTCACCTCATCAACATATGCACTCCACACCAATCCACCCATTGCAGCAAGCCCTATGGCTCGTGCTGCATTCAATAAAAAGATTCTTCTATCACTAACTTTCTCTTTTTTCATTGTTCTTTGTTTATCAGGAAGCCTATTGCTCAAGACAATATTCTCCTTTTTCCCTATGCTTTATATATTTTAACAGCACATTTTTTAAAGTCTGTCTGTTTTGATTGCGGACATGTTGCATCAAGACATACTTTATTAATGAATACTTTCTCATCGAACCAAGGTACGAATACTAAACCACGACTAGGGCGGTTACGTCCACGAGTCTCAACACGTGCTTTAACTTTACCACGACGAGACTCTACCCAACATAAACCACCCTGCTTAAGACTTTTGTCTTTGGCATCTTGTGGGTGCATGTAACAAAGAGCTTCCGGAACCGCACGATACAATTCAGGCACACGCATTGTCATAGTTCCTGAGTGCCAGTGTTCTAGTACACGACCGGTACTCAACCATAGTGGGTACTCTTTATCTGGCATCTCCGGTGGATCCATATACGGACGTGCAAAAATTTTCGCTTTATTTTTCAACGATTTTTTCGTTTTATCTTTCACCCCAAGAAGGTCACCCTGCATCAGTGCTTTTGCCAAAGTACCGTAGAACGCATGTGTTGTACCTGTTTTCTCTTTGGCAGCATACGGATCGTACTTCACATTAAAGCGCCACTGGGTCTCTTTACCGTCAACTACCGGCCATTTGAGTCCACGAACTTTATGGTAGGTATCGAAATCTGCAAGGTCATGCCCGTGACCGCGACCAAAGTCTGCATACTCTTCAAACAGATATTTGTGAATAAAGAAACCATACCCTTTAAAGACTTTACCGTCAGATCCAACAACATTACGGCTATCGCCCAGACACTCTGAGTTGTCATACCCTGCTTGAATCGGATCATCCGGATTCAGTTTGTATGATTTTGCTCTCTCGTTGGCAAATAAGATGTCATACATTGTCGTATTTTCATTGTAGCCCATCGCTTTGGCTTTGGCAATAACATTAGGAAGTTTTTTACCGCCGCGAAGTGGTTGCTCACCCC
>CAYZUN010000077.1:0-11174 GCA_964481625.1 uncultured Sulfurimonas sp. | reverse complement strand
CCCCAAAAGAGTACAACAACTCTTTGATATGGGAGTCAATGGTGTATTTAGCGACTTCGTATAGCAGAACTACTTTATTTCAATTCCACTGTAACAATATTCGATTTAGCTTGCGCTGCATTAGGAGAATTGATTGTTCTTGCTTGCACCAAATAGATTCCTGAAACTGGAAAACTATTTGGATGTCCGGCTGGAAGTAAATCTATTGATGAAAGTTTCTGTGAAACATCTATATTTCCATGAAAACTTCCATTTGTACCTGTTTTACAATTTATACAACGGCGATATCCAAATGGATCCGTCACATCAACCCTTACAGCTTCGTTCTGTAATCCGGGAACCATATTTCCAGCTACTTGAACCTCATATTTCTCCCCATTTGCCTCAATACCAATCTCAACACGCTGCTTTGGAGTCACATTTAATGATACGCCGCCAATAGGAAGCATTCGTGAAGCAGGAAACATACCTGATTCTAATTTATCTCTGTAAGATCTTGGGATTCGTCCCAATAAGTTGATTTTTCGAGTTAATATTTTCCATTGTTCTTTATACCACCAGTAATCATTCTTTGGAATAATTGTGAGATCAAATACCTTTTCCTGTTTTGCTTTTAGCCAAAGCCAACGATGTGGAAATTGAACAATATATCCCTCTGGGATACCATTCGTTTCCATAAACACAAGAGTTTTACGATCTAACGGATTACGAACTGCCACAGACATAACTACGGCGTCGGGTCTACTTGAAGCCGGTGCTTCAAAATTAAAGACATTTTCCTGAGCCTCATTATTATTACCCAGTACCTCTCCTAGTTGTTGTTGGATATATACTTTTAAACAAGTATGGCGACCGACAATCGGTGTCCAGTTCACATTTACATCCTCGTGACTGTTGGCATTGATACTGGCAATAGGCACTGTTTCAAGCGGTCCCCAGTTGCCATTATCTCCCACTCCCGGGGGTTCTACTGAATAAAATGTAACCTTTACATTATTAGCCTGATCTGCGCCTTGATTATGTATTCTGGCGTAAAAATGGTTGATTTCATCTTCTTGCGGCTGATCTCCATTTCCAGTAGGTCTACCCTCTGCATCTAAAGCGTTATCAAAAGTACCAAAAGGGTCTCTATCTACCCAAATATCTGGCGTCTGATAATCACTATCCCATTTTTCTATTTGTAAATCAAAACTGCCATCGGGAACATCTGCAATATGTTGCGCCCATTTAACTTTGACTCGGCACACCAAAGGACGCGTAACAACACCATCATTTTCGATAGAAATAGTTAGATCACGAGCAGGATCAATCGCTGATTCTCCTGTCTTTAAAACAACCGGGTCATGTAACAATGTAATAAAACGTACTTGCTGATTCATGTTAACAATATCAGTATATACTTTAGTAATAATGACTCCCCCATCATTTGGGGCACCGTTTAGTGAAATACTGTCGTCAAATATCTGAGTTGTCGTGCCTGGTCTCTGCCTTACTTCGATGTAGTAAGACAATCCGTCAGAAACTTTAATTTTTACCAGATGGCAACGGTCAGCAAGGTTATTTCTTGATAATCCGTGCGCAACGATTTCAAAAGTCTCATCTTTAGGATTACGATCCCAAGTCAAATGTCGAACATGTCTTGTGTTGTTTGTATCATAGTAACCCATCTGTTCCATATAATAACCCGAAAATAGCGGATGATTATCGTGAGCACCCATCATTTCAAACTCTTGTGCCGTGGCGATCGATGGATCAATCAAATCACTAGCATAAACATCTTCTTCTAATGAAGATCCATCAGCCATTTTACCACTGGCTGGCGCATCAATAATGTTGTGTCCTGTTTCGTGCGCACACCGACCCCAATTAGCAGTTTCTTGAATAGCAATAAGGTATAAAGGATCTGTTGTTGAGATATCAATATCAATACCGGCTGAACTATCTTTGTATTGAAATCGTGAACTCGTCCAGTTTCCCCAGGCACGAATAAATGTACCATTAAGAAAAAAGCAACAAACAAACATATCGAAGTTATTTAAATTTTCACCGTCATCAACTGCTGCCTGTGCTGCTTCTGCCATAAGTCTATCTAATACACCTAGTCTAATATTGCTTACGGAAGCATCATAATAAGTATTGGTGTTACCAGAAAGAGTAGCCCAATTTGAGGTCAACGTTACATTCACCGTAAGATTGCCAAAACTAGCCTGTTCGTAGAATGTTGTCGCGTCATTCCAAATATCAGAGACATCGTTTCTTTCGTTGACAGCATTTGCTGGCGTTAAATCACTGGGTGTCACCAATGAAACAAGAATATTAAGAGTGCCTGTAGATGAAATGCCCGCACTAGGTTCACCCTGTCCCTCTAATATGAGAGGAGGCCCATCATCACTTGATCCGGCGGCAGGATAAGGCAATATTTGAAAATCCATTGCAGATGTTGCAGAATCTGCTCCTACCGTTACGGTAACCTTATCCGTAATAGCACCCCTGCCAACGATTGCCATGATTTTGCTTGCGCTTGCTGAAACCACAATAGCAGGCTGCCCTCCTATTTTTACATTATTATCTGACACCTTATTTGCGAAATGCTCTCCATTTATAGTGACAACCGTACCAAAATATCCCGTTAAAGGAGTAAAATCAATAATGGCAGGAGTGGGTAATGCAGGAGATAAATCCGGAAATATGCTGTGCATCATCTCATCAATAAAATGCCTAATTGCGTTCCAAATACGAACTAACACCGGCAATTTTTCTGTTATATTAGTCATTGGTGACATTTTCTACCCCTTTTTAAATTCAACAACATAGAACTCTTTTCTATCTTTATCCTTTAAATAAAAAATCAAAAGCTCCCAACTTTTAAAATTATAACAGTGAATAATTTCATAAGTGTCCCTTTTTAACGGCACAATAAGTAGTATAATAAGGGATCAAAAAAAATTATATAATGAGGAGAATGAAATGTCAGCAACAGCATGGTTAAGCAAAAAACTAAGCAGTGGAAAAGTTTTGTGTCAAGCATGTGCACAATCTTGTAAGCTTGATGAGGGTGAGTACGGTATTTGTGGTGTACGTCGTGTTGAAAACGGTGAACTTAAATTGCTTGTCTACGGACTTGCCGCCGCGGTCAATGTTGATCCGGTGGAGAAAAAACCGATGTTTCATTTTCTACCAAGCAGTACCGCATTTTCAATAGGAACGGTAGGATGTAACTTTTCTTGTAAATTTTGCCAGAATTATGAAATTTCTCAATATCCTAAAGAACATAAGCACCACATTATCGGTCAGGAGCTTCCACCTGAGCGTGTCGTTGATCTCGCTATTGAGAACGGATGTGAATCAATTGCCTATACCTATAATGAGCCGATTGTATTTTTTGAATACACTTATGATACGGCAAAACTAGCACATGAAAAAGGGCTGAAAAACATCTATGTCACCAGTGGTTATGAAACTCGAAAAGCAATTGATCTGCTTGAACCCTACATTGATGGAATGAATATTGACATTAAATCATTTTCAGATGAATTTTACAAAGAGATCTGCGGTGCTCGGCTCAAACCGGTACTTGAAGCGGTGAAGCATGCTCATGAGAAAGGGATTTGGATAGAGATAACAACCCTGCTGATCTCAGGCAAAAATGATTCTGATGAAGAGATTCGTAATATTGCAAAGTTTATAGCGGAGGTTGACCCTTGCATCCCTTGGCATCTCTCTGCATTTCATCCGATGTACAAAATGCTTGATGTTCCTCGTACGCCTGCTGAAACACTAAGACGTGCATATAAAATAGGACAGGAAGAGGGGCTGAAATATCTTTATGTCGGAAATATTGACGATGAAGACCATGAATCAACCTACTGTCCAGGCTGTAAAGAAAGAGTCATTGATCGACGCGGACATATTGGACAGTTTGTGACCAATGAACTAGATGCCAAGGGCACCTGCCCATATTGCAATTACGTGCTTGAAGGGGTGTGGAACTAATCTATTCCCTCATAAAGTCTCTAATAGTCTTCTCATACTCAGAATGCAGATGTACATTATTGTGTCCTGTGTCACTAAGAAAAGTAAATTCAACATCTGCTTTACAAAAAGATTTGTAAAGATTTTGAGTATTTTCATAAGGAATAATTTCATCATTATCTGCTGCTATAATCAGAGTCTTGGCTCTAATCTCTTGAGCTTTCTGAGCCGCATCTAACTGCTCTTTTAAAATAAGATCTATCGGGAAAAACCCGTAGAGTTTTTTAGCAATATTTACAGCACTGTCAAAAGGGGTAATAAGAATAAGTTTTTCAATGTCACGCTCTGATGCGAGATACGTCGCAACCGCAGAACCGATGCTGCGACCCATTGCCGAGACCGCACTGTGCTGTTTGGAAAAATGATCATATACAAGCAGCGCATCACTATAAAGTCCTGCTTCATGAGGCGATCCGCTACTACCGCCATAACCGCGGTAATTCACAAGATAAACAGTACGATCAGCAAAAAGCGTCTTGAAACTATCGATGTTGAAGGCAACATTTTCAGCATTGCCGCCAAAGTAAATCAGTGCATTCTCCTTGCCCGGATTAAGTGTCCAGACCTTAATGCGTACTTCACCGGTATCAAGGACAATGTAAGGCACGCCCGAAGTATTCACCTCAGGAACAGGAAAATAGATCATCTGACGCTGAAAGGCAAAAAGCAATAGACAGATCAGTACATAAACAATAATCAGTGCAGCAATAAAAGAAATCATTTTTTTTAACATCTTTAGACCTTTTTGTAGATAAGTGGTACAAATACAAAACCGTAAAAATCTTTTTGCTCAAAGTCATCACCCTCTTTTTTATAAATCACTGAAATACTATCTTGAATCGGAATGACCATGATACCACCAGGAGAGAGCTGCTTGACAAGTGCCAAAGGAAGTTCTTTTGCGGCAGCCGAGACAAGAATTTTATCAAAAGTCTCATGGGGACAGCCAAGTTCTTCAGAGGCAATCTTCAGATGAACATTTTTAAAATTGTATTTTTCAATATTTATTTGAGCAAACGCTAGAAGTTCAGGAATGCGTTCAAGTGCTGTTACAGAACCTAAGGCTACCGTATGTGCTAAGAGTGCCGTACTCCACCCTGAACCGCAGCCAATATCTAAAACCCTGTCCTGCTTTTTGAGTTCTAAAAGCTCAAGCATGAATGCAACCGTATAGGGTTGAGATATGGTCTGCTCATCACCAATAGAAAGCGGGTAATCTTCATAAGCTTTGTACTGCAGCTCTGAGGGGACAAAATCTTTGCGATCAACTTTATTAAAGCTTTCAATAAGTAGCGGTGACAGAAGCACCCCTGTGCCTTGCAGATAAACGCAAAGATCATAAGCACTGTTCATAATTTATTCTCCTGCTTTAGAGGTAACATTGAATATTTTTCAAGAATCTTGCTGTGATGCAGAGCATAGGCAATCTGTCCTAAAGCGATAGAACCATCATTAATCGGTGTACGTTCTTGAAAATAACAGCGACGGCCTAAATCCTCAAACCGCTTCATACAGCGTATTAACAGCGTTGAATTTTGAAAAACACCGCCAGCAAAGATAATGGACAGCGTTAACTCTTTTTGTGCAAATGCTACCATTATATCAACTAATGTATTAATAAAACGATCGGCAATCTTTTCCTCATTCTCTTTGAGTATCTCTTTGATCATTGGCATCCAATCGATAATGCCGTTTTTAATCTCATAAGAAAATGCTAATGCAGTCTCATCATGACATTGTGATTCAATAAGCAGACCGCTTTGACCTTCATAGCTATTTACATGTAAAAGATTCATCAATGATGCGACTGCATCAAAAAGTCGCCCTACAGAAGAGCTTAAAGGTGCATTCAAACCCAAACCCTTTTGCCACACTTTATGTAAGAGTATTATCTCTTGAGCAGTATAGGGAAGATTCAAAGCGGTCACTTCATTAAGTTCATAACATTCAAAAAGCAGTGAAAGTGCCATACGGCGCGGCTCTTTAACTGCCTTGTCACCGCCAAGCAGTCGAAACGGCTTGAAATATCCGATACGCTCATAGCTTTTAAAATTACATGTAAATATTTCACCGCCCCAGATACTATCATCGTCACCATAACCCGTTCCATCAAAACTAAAGGCCAATACCTTTTCATTTAACTGATGTTCCTCCATACAAGCAAGCACATGGGCATAGTGATGTTGCACTTGAATAACTTCAACCCCCTGCTCCGCAGCCCACTGTGTTGTTGCATAATTAGGATGTCTGTCGCAGACAATCAGATCAGGTTCAAAGTCGTAAAAACATTTAAACGCCTCTACACTACGCTCAAAATACTCAAAGGCTTCAAGCGAATTCAAATCGCCAATATGCGGACTCAAAATAATTTTATTTTCAAATGCGAGAGCAATACTGTTTTTCTGCTGCGCACCAACCGCTAAAATCTTTCGAGATGTTTTAATGGGTGATGGTAAGGTCAGTGGCGCATAACCTCGTCCTAAACGCAGTGTTAGCCGTCTGTTACGTATGACCTGCACTACGGAGTCATCAACTGCATTGATAATATTGCGGTTAATATCAAGAGTATAATCCGCTACGTTATTGAGTTCACTTTGAATCTGCACGTAAGAATAATAGATAGGTTCATCATTACGGTTGGCACTTGTCGCTACAATAGGATATTTGAAATATTTAAAGAGACAATGGTGCAAGGGAGAATATGGCAACATTACGCCAATGCGGTCAATATCGGGTGCAATATTTTGGGCTAAAACCATACTGCTTGATTTAGTTAGCAATACAATAGGCCGTTCTTTTGATTCTAGCAACAATTTTTCTTGAGAATTACATGTAATAGTGCTTAGGTTAGGAACCATCACTGCAAAGGGTTTTTTAGGACGTCTTTTCCGCTCACGCAATGTGGCAATGGCGTTACTGTCGGTAGCGTTACACATCAGATGAAAACCGCCAATCCCTTTAATCGCAACAATATTTCCCTCTTCTAACAATTGCGCTACTCTTTTAATAGCAGCACTTCCCTCTTCAAGTAATTCGTTTCTATTATCATAGAGTTTTAGTGTCGGCCCGCAATCATAACAGCTTATCGGCTGGGCATGATAACGGCGATTATGTGGGTTACGGTACTCAACCTCACATGCTTCACACATCTTAAAAAAGTTCATGGAGGTGTTACTGCGATCGTACGGCAGTGTCTTCATAATGCTGTAACGCGGTCCACACTCGGTACAGTTAATTAGAGGATAACCAAAACGGCGATTTTTAGCGTTGTTCATCTCATCTAAACAGAGACCACAAACGGCAATATCAGGAGAGATGGAGGTTGATTTAGACTCAAAGCTGCTTTGAAGAATCTCAAAACTCTTATAGCCTCTTAGTGGTTGTTCTTCAATAGTGATGGTATCAATTTGTGAGAGTTTAGGAGCACTGCTTTGTAAAGTCTTTAAAAAATCTCTGATGGACGCTTCCCTACCCTCAATATGTACAAATACACCCTCGCCGGTATTACTCACATCACCTTTAAGCTGACACTTCAGCGCCTCCTTATAAATAAAAGGGCGAAACCCTACACCTTGTACAATACCTTTGACAATAACATAAAATGATTTTTTAGAAGGGAACACTGCCAAAATTCAACTCTTATTTTGCTATGAGTTTCTTCACTGCTTCAGAACTCATAGCCAGACCAAAGGCAGCTGTGACGCCCATAAAACTACCCTTTTCTTTAGTTAAAGCAGTTTCAGCACTAAAGACACAACGGTAGTTACGATCAAATTTTCGTCGTTTGAGTTCACGTCGAATTTTCGAAGCGAAAGGATCCCCCTGAGTTCGCCAAATAGAGTCAACTCTCACTTGTGTCGGGTCAAGCTTTTTAGCCGATCCGGTTGCTGAAATAAGTTTTTTATAGCATTTTCGTGCTAGTGCCAACTTAGCATGAATGTCATCAATTGCATCTAAAATAAGGTCATACGGCTCAAAATCAAAGGTATCAATCCACTCTTTATCGACCTTTTGATTGATTGGTGTCACAGTGGGGTAGTGTTTTTTCAGTGCATCGACCTTAATCTCATTTACATGTAATTCTGACCATAATTGACGATTCATATTACTCTCATCATAATGATCAAAATCGACAATGGTAATGTCGGTAATACCCGTTCGGTAGAGACAATCAAGTGCAAAACTCCCTACTCCGCCGACACCTAAAAGGAGGATCTTTGCATTTTGAAGTTTTTCAAAGTCATCGCCTAAGAGTAGGCGGGTTCGCTCAAATCTCAAAGCCAATTCCTTACGCTCTCAATGCTTTCATACGCACTCATATCAACCTGAACCGGTGAAATGGAAACCATTTTATTCTCAATGGCTTCAAAATCACACATACCGCTTTTACCTTCACGCGTGCGGTACTCTAACGGATGCAGACCTAACCAGTAATACTCTAATCCCCTTGGATTACGATGCAGATGCGCATCATTTCCATAGAGACGATACCCGGCATAAGTACTTACGATTTCAGTAGTATCAATGTCTTCAACATCATAAGGAATATTAATATTTAAAAATTGACGCTCGGGTAGCGGAAAGCCCTCTTTAAATATTTTTTTGACCACTTTTCTTATAGTATTACCTGCAAGTTCAAGACTTGGCAGTAGTTTGGTAAAATCCATTACTTGCGAAATAGCAATGGAAGGCACACCATGAAGAACCCCTTCCATAGCCGCAGCAGCCGTTCCGGAATAGGTAATATCTTCACCCATATTCGAACCCTTATTAATACCACTAATAATCAAGTCAGGTTTATTCTCTTGAAAAAGTGAATGCAATGCGAGATAGATACAGTCGCTTGGTGTACCATTATCCAGCTTATAAAAGTCATCGTCTACGCTAACAAAACTGAGTGGATGGTTCAGTGTTAATGAGTGTCCGCACGCCGATTTTTCAGTTGAAGGAGCTACCACGGTAATATGAGCTAAATCCTTTAGAGAGTCAATCAGTTTTAGAAGTCCTTCAGACTCATAGCCGTCATCATTACTTATTAATATGTGTTTCATTAAATACTACCTTATTTTTCGGGAACGAATATAAAACGGTTTAAACTTTGCGACTCATCATGCTCGTACGCTAAAACCATTTTGTGTGATTTGAGTATGGCATCGACTAAATAAAGTCCCAAACCAAAACTACTTTTTGCAGGCTGCTCTTTTGTAAATGGCTCTACATAATATAAGAGTGGATGAATCAAAGCATTTCCGCTATTTTCAAAAATGATCTCTCTATTTTTGGTAAGGACCTTAACTTTATGATCAGGTGAATACTTCAGTGCATTATCGATCATATTTTTAATCGCAGTGCAAAAGAGTCGGTAGTCTGTTGTCACTTTATAGTTAGCATCAACATCAATACTTACACTCTCATGGTCTATCATTGCCATATCAATCCCACCGTCAATGAGATCAATAAGACGATACTCTTTCTTTTGTAAATGGGCAAATCCTGATGTTACCTCTTCAATGAGAGCAAACTCATTAATGAGGCTCTCAAGACGCTCAAAAATACGGTTATAACGCTCACGCTGCTTGGGAATATCGAGCATCTGTGTCACAATGCGACCTTTGGCAATGGGTGTTTTAAGTTCATGCATAATATTTCGTAAAAAGAGCGTACGAGACTCCATCAATGCATTGATTTGGCACTGTGCCTGATCCAATTCATTAGAGATTAGAGCGATCTCATCATCACCTTTTACCTTAAATGAAACCGTCATATCACCAGCCCCAAAGCGGGCAATTTTTTGTCGTAGTTGTCGAAGCGGACGCAATCGATACAAAATCAGCAAAAAGGAGAAAATTAAGATACCAATCGTAGTGATATAGCGTGTCAACAGTTTCCAAGGAGAGTACGGTTTGTTCTCTTTATCGAGTAACATGACAGAATATCGCGGTGATTCAATGTAGAAGTAAATATCTTCATTATATTGCAACATCGATGCACGCATATCTTGAACAAACTTCTGTCGGTAGATGTACATTCTGTCATAAAAAAGCGCTTCATTAACCGCGCGGAATCCCTCGCGCTTAAGCACCTTGGCTTCTTGTAAAATAGTTTTGACGGTATCTTTCTCAGAAATATTATAGAGCTGTGAGATAGCAAGGTTAGCTTCTAAAATCGTACGAGAGCTTTTTGTATGAAAATGTTGGCGAAACAGATTCATAATGACAGAATATTTTTTAAAGATATTCTCAGTATGCTTCTCTTTGTTAATACCGTACATCTTGTAAAAGGTGTAACTCAGACTTCCTACGCTCACAAACAGTGCAAAAAGTACAGTCAGCAGTACAGCATTTTTTCTCAAAAGGCGGCTACTTTAACAGTTTATATCCGATACCTCGGATGGATTCAATCAGAGATTTATCTCCAAGTTTATTACGAATACGCCCTACCATAACATCAATACTCTTATTGGAAGAGTCCTCATTAATGGCGCTTACGTTATGAATGAGATCTTCACGGGACACAACCATACCATGCTTTTTAATCATGTAAGCTAAAATTCCGTACTCTGCATTGGTCAGGTCAAGTGCCCGTCCTTTGTAGCTAATCTGCATTGCCAGCTCATTGAGTTTAAAATCGGTATGTTCTTGTACTTCACTCTCGCTAACTGCTTCATAACGGCGAAGTACGGAATGAATTCGTGCTTCAAGTTCTCTTGGATCATACGGTTTTGGCAAGTAGTCATCAGCACCGAGTTCAAGTGCATTAACCTTATCGGTCACATCAGATCGTGCCGAAGAGATAATGATGGGAATATTTTGACGCTGGCGAATCGCTTCACACACTTCAAGCCCATCCATACCCGGTAGTGTCAAGTCCAAAATCACGAGGTCAAAAGGCTCTAGCTTTAAGATACTGAGCGCTTTAAATGGATCGTCTTCAGTAATCACTTCAAAGTCAAACTGCTCTAAATACTCTGTTAAAATTTCAGCAAGCTCAAGATCATCTTCAATCATTAATATTTTTATCATAAAAAATTGTAACCTACTTACACTAATTAAAAGGTAATAACCTGTCAGGAGGAACTATTTTAATCTTGGAACTTAATACAATTTTTAATAATATTTAAGTATTATTTAACGAAATTTTAT
>CAYZUN010000076.1:0-11471 GCA_964481625.1 uncultured Sulfurimonas sp. | reverse complement strand
CTTATTATTATTCTCTTTGGCATCATGCCTCTTTTTGCTGCGATGCAAATGCAGACTGTTATGACCAAGAAGATTATTGTCGGAACATTTAACACATTTGACGAACTTAGTGTTGCACAAGAAACACTAGCTAAAAACGGTGTTTTAAAACAGATGCAAAAAAGTGACCTTTTCTCTGATGCCATCCGTACCGATACTAATAAAAAAGTGCTTGTTATAGAAAAATTTAAAAATATGAAAGCGGCCTTAGAAGCTTTTGTTATTGTCAGCAAATATTACCCAAAAGCGTATTTAGTTGATGACTCTTATGTAGTAGCGGTGGAAATTCCCGATACTTTAAAGCCCGTAGAAGTGCTTGCAACTGCGGAAGCTGAAGTGGAAATAGAAACGGTATTAGATACTACTGACGAGGAGAATGTTCAAGAGGTTGCAGACTTACACCAAGATTATGAGTTTGAAACTGATGTTGTTATGTTTGATACCTCTGCAGATACCCTTACTCAAACAGACCATGACCAAGCAGAGATAACTGCCGAAGTTTTAGCCATTCAAAATGCTCTTGAGCATAATCAAACATTCGATGACCAGACAGCCGCAGGTACTGAAGTTATCATTACACAAACAGAGCATAATCAGACGGCTATAGATACTGAGGTTGATGTGATGCTTTCAGCAGAGACCATGGAACAAGAATATGCAATGGCATCAAAGTTGCTCAATGATGAAAAATATAAAAGAAAACTACCAAAAGAAGAGTCGTTATTTACTCTTAGTACACTCATTTACGCTCTAATAGTGATTGTGATTGTTATTTTACTACTCATGTGGCGACGATCTCGCAATACTGATGTTTATGAGATACTTGAACGGCATGAAAAGATGGATAAATAGCTATTATTTAAGTATAAAATCAAGATACAAATTATCAATATTTAAAAAGCTATAAAACACTACAATCTTCCTATTCATAATTTTGAGGAATAAAAAATGAAAAAACTTCTAGTTTATTTTATATTTACCATAACACTTTTTGCGGAGTGTCATTACAACATTAACTTAGAACTCTATCCAAGTCAGCACCGTTTGTCTGCACAGGTAGATATTAAAAACAGTGATGACAATATCATACTCAATCTCGACAATTTCAATCTTTCTAACAAAGATCTTTTAAATCAAAAGCTGCAAGCAGGTACCAAAGCAATCAGTTTCTCTTATGAAAAAGTACTTAAAGATCAGGTTGAAGAAGAGTTTATCTTTTTAGGTAATGATTGGCTTCCCCTCAGTGGCTCTTTGTGCACCTATGAGCTAAACCTCACCCTACCAAAAGGTTTTATTGCCATGAGTGAGAGCGAGGCGATTACTGCCAAACATCAAAAAAATAAAACAACCTACCGTTTCACCATGCAAAAACCGATTGACCACATCAATGTTATTGCTTCTAAAAACTTTGTTCTCAACACAGAAACCTTTGGCGACCTTGAAATATCTACCTACTTTTTCAAAGAACATGCACACTTATCGGATGCGTACATCAAAAAAGTCAAGCACTATATTGATATGTACGAAAAAATACTAGGGAAGTTTCCCTACACTACGTTTAGAGTTGTTGAGAACTCATTTCAAACAGGCTACTCCATGCCAACCTTTACCCTTATTGGAGACAAAATCATTGACAAACCTTTTTTACTTGATGTCTCACTGGGTCATGAGATTGTGCATCAGTGGTTTGGAAATGCAGTATTTAATGATTTTAATAAAGGAAACTGGGTCGAGGGCATTACCACCTATTTAGCAGACCACTACTACAAAGAGTTAAAAGGTGAAGGTTGGGAGTATCGAAAAAAAATCTTACGAGACTATGAAGCTTATGTGAATGAAAACAACTTATTTGCTCTCTCTGACTTTAAACAACGAACCAACAGAGCAACCATGGCAATTGGTTATGGAAAAGGAGCATTTGCATTTCATACTCTTAGAGTTCAGCTCGGAGATGAGCTATTTTTTAACGGACTCAAAGCATTTTACAAAGAGTATCAATTCAAATATGCCACCTATGCAGACATAGCAGCATTTTATAGCAGTTATGCCGACATAAACTGTTCTGATCTCATTCATAATATGTTTGAGCATAAAGATATCATCGATTTTAAGCCAAGCAATATGAATCTTGGATATGAAAACGGTACCTACAAACTCAACGTCAGTATTCCTCATGACAAAGATAAATATCACGGCTACAAAGCACCTCTTATTGTTAAAACCATAGAAGGTGAAAAGAATTTTTCCATTGACATTAACGGCGATACCAACTTCTCCTTGTCGCTTGAAGATAGACCCTTAGAACTTATCTTTGATAGGGATTATGATCTGTTTAGAAAACTCTCACCTCAAGAGAATGCTCCAAGTTTGGCAAAACTGATTGCAGATGAGCATCTTTTAATTGTCACCGATAGCAGTGACGCATTTGAAAAAATTAAAAGAGTGTTTATTAAAGCATCTCACGTCACAAAAGAGGATTTAACCTTTGTGCAGATGCAAAACAGCAATATTCTCTTTTTAGATGATGCCAAAGATTTAGCGCAAAAAGCAATAGCAAACCTACAAAACATCGATAAAGGTTTTTTAATACAGGTAGAAAAAAACCCATGGAACAAAAATAAAGCCGTAGCTTATGTAGAAGCTTCCGATGCGAGTGAAGCTAAAAAAGCAGCACG
This sequence comes from uncultured Sulfurimonas sp., assembly GCA_964481625.1. Classification (GTDB taxonomy): domain Bacteria; phylum Campylobacterota; class Campylobacteria; order Campylobacterales; family Sulfurimonadaceae; genus QNZR01. The sequence goes on along the minus strand of CAYZUN010000076.1, from coordinate 8,757 downwards.
AAAAATTACCCATTACACCAAATATTCCAAACTCTATTTCCAAGACGGCAGAATCAAAGAAAAATCTATTTTACCTACGCAAAGAGGAAAAATCTATCCCATTACGAAAGAAAAACAGGCTGTCAAGGTATCTGAAAATCGAAGTTTCAAAGAGATTATTGATGAAATATCCAACAAAAGAGTCATCTTTGTAGGAGAAGCTCATACTACCTATGTGCATCATATAAATCAATTGGAGGTCATCAAAGCACTGCATAAACAAGGTAAAAAAGTTGCCATTGGAATGGAGATGTTCCAGAGAAAATTCCAGAGTGTCCTTGATGACTACATCGCTGGAAAAATAGATGAGAAAACCTTTTTAAAAGATAGCGAATACTTTACAAGGTGGAAATTTAATTACAATCTCTACAAGCCCATTATTGACTTTGCAAAAGAAAATGCCATACCCATCGTAGCACTGAACTTGGAAAAAGAGATTATTAAAAAAGTGACTAAGCACGGTTTTTACGCGCTAAGTGCTCAGGAGAAAAAACTTCTTCCAAAAAATCTCGACTTTAGCAACGAAGCCTATAAAAACTATTTGCATGCTTTTTTTAATTCAAACAATCATGCTAAAGCGATACATGATAAAAATGTAACACTACCCAACAAAGAGTTTTTATACCAATCGCAGATTCTCTGGGAAGAGACAATGGCTGAAACCGCATCCAATTACATTCAAAACCATGATAATGACGTATTTGTAGTACTATCAGGAATTGGTCATATCGTTAATTTTCATGGTATTCCTGATCGCGTACATAGAAGAGTTAACCTACCCTATTCGGTCATTACTCAAGATATGCCCGCAGTTGAAAACAGTGCTGATTTTGTGCTTTTTACCAACCAGATGCAAGTGAAAGTACCTATGATGATTGGGGTTATGTTAGATACAAATAAAAACCTGAAGGTCATCAAAGTAATTAAAGACTCCATTGCACAAAAACTAGGCATACAAGAAAATGACATTATTCTCTCTGTTGATGGTCATGATGTCAAAAAGTTAGAAGATTTGAAATTTTTACTCTTTTTTAAAGATAGTGATAAAAACATAACCATAAAAATTGAAAGAGACGAAAAAATTGTAACGCTTAAGAGCAATTTGGAGGTATCTTAGGTTTCCATATGTAATTAATTTTAGATACTATAATCAAATGAAAACTAAAACGCTCTATATCGCATCGCATCAGCCGCAAGCAGGAAGTCTTATTGTCTCTATGGGGTTTATGCAGTTACTCAAAAGTCGTCTGCATCGTGTCGCTTTTTTTAGACCCATTGTTGAGAACAAAGAGGACAGTGACATTGCTTTTATGATAAAGCACTTTGAACTTCAAAGTACACCAGATGAAAATTACATGTATGATGTTAATGAAGTAGAAACACTCATCTCTGTTAAGGGAATTGAATATGTTACCGAAGAGATTTTAAGACGTGTCAAATACCTTGAAAACCATTATGATTTTGTATTAATCGAGGGAATCAGTCATGCACTCTCTTTGGTCCTGGGAAACTACAGCATCAATCTGCATCTTGCCAAAAACCTTAATGCTCCCTACATTAATATTATCAATGCACACAATGAAGATCGCGGTGATATCATTGAGCTTATTGAAGCAGATAACAAACTCATAGAGCAGATGAAGACGCCTCACTTTGCTACTTTTGTCAATAGAGTCTCACCTAATCTTCTCAAAAGTCTACAGAAGTCATACCTCATTAAAGATATTGCTTCACCAATACTGCAATTCATGCCTGAAATTGATGAACTTGACCTTCCGACTATTGGTGAAGTAATCCATCAGCTTAATGCCAAACTGCTTCTTGGAAGTGAGAGCATGAGAGAGAATGTTGTCTACCAGAGTAAAATAGCCGCTATGCAAGTTGAAAACTTTTTAGAGCATGTCAATGACGGTGACCTCATCATCGTTCCGGGAGATCGAGCTGATATTATTTTAGCAGCAGTGATGGCAAACTACTCTAATGACTTTCCAACCCTAAGCGGTCTGTTGCTTAGCGGTAATTTAGAGCCCTCACCAACCTTTTTTAAACTGCTGCAAGGTTTGACACAGTTTAATATTCCTATTCTCGGCGTCAGTACCGACACTTTTTCAAGCACCATGGCAATACAGAACCTCAAAGCACACATCAGACCCAAAAGTGATCGAAAGATTGCTCTGGCTCTTGGTAACTTCAGTGATAACCTTGATAGACAAGCGATACTTGAAAAGATGAATGCCGGATATTCCGAAGTGATGACACCCCTTATGTTTAAATACACCCTCTTTGAGCGGGCAGCCTCTCTTAAAAAGCATATTGTTCTTGTTGAGAGTGATGACGAACGTATTTTAAGAGCCTCTGAGATTCTACTGCGTCGTAATATTGTTGACATTACGCTGCTTGGCGTCAAGGAAGAAATACTCTATCGAGCGCAAGGATTAGGTATTGACATCTCATCGGCAACCTTGTTAGATCCGCACGATTCAGCACTGACAAAACGCTACACACAACAGTTTTATGAGATGCGTCAAGCAAAAGGGTTACATTATGAAGCAGCTAAAGATGCTATGGAGCGCTACACCTATTTTGCGACCATGATGGTCTATAACGGTGATGCCGATGCTATGGTCTCAGGTGCGGTACACACTACACAAGATACCATCAGACCTGCACTTCAGATTATTAAAACGACTCCTGAGGCTTCTATTGTATCGAGTCTGTTTTTTATGTGTTTAGATAGCAAAGTCTTAATCTATGCCGATTGTGCCATCAACCTTGACCCAACGGCAGAGGAACTTGCGCAAATTGCCATCTCCTCGGCAGATACCGCCATACAGTTTGGCATCACTCCTAAAATTGCGATGCTCTCCTACTCAACCGGTGATTCCGCAAAAGGTGAAGAGGTTGAAAAAGTTCGCCATGCCACAGAACGGGTCAAAAAACTGCGTCCCGATTTACATGTAGAAGGTCCCATTCAATACGACGCGGCTATTGACAAGAACGTCGCTATGAAGAAACTACCCCACAGTACCATTGCCGGACATGCTAATGTCTTTATTTTCCCCGATTTAAATACGGGGAACAATACCTACAAAGCAGTACAACGCAGCTCTAATGCTGTTGCTATCGGTCCCATTCTTCAGGGATTAAACAGACCAATCAATGATCTCTCACGAGGCTGCAGTGTTGATGACATTGTCAATACCATCGCCATTACCGCCATTCAAGCTCAAGAGCACTAAATGCATATTTTAGTCATTAATGTCGGCAGTTCCTCCATTAAATTTTCACTCTTTGAGTTCCCCTCTCACCGTCTTATTTCCCACGGCTTGATTGAAGCAAATGATAAACAGGCATTTGAGCAGATGTACCGTGATATTAACGCAACAAGATGCACTGTTGATGCGGTGGGACATCGGGTGGTTCACGGCGGTGAATATTTTTCTGAGCCGACCATTTTAAATGACGACAACATTACCAAAATTGAGCAGCTTAACCATTTAGCACCTTTACACAACCCACTCAATATTTTAGGCATTAAAAGTGCTAAAAAAGTCTTTCATGGCGCCGTGCATATTGCCGTATTTGATACGGCATTTCATCAAAGCTTGCCCAATTACGCCTACCGCTATCCGCTGCCATATGGGCTTTACAAGAAATATCATATTCGAAAGTACGGGTTTCACGGAAGTTCGCATCACTTTTTAGCTAATGAAAGTAGCAAGTTTTTACAACGTCCTCTTGAGGCTTTAAACCTTCTCACCATACATCTTGGTAACGGCTCAAGCATCTGCGCCGTTAAAGCGGGGAAAAGTATTGATACCACCATGGGAATGACTCCGCTTGAGGGGTTAATGATGGGGAGCCGCTGCGGCAGTATTGACCCCTCTATTCCCCTTTTTTTAATGGAACATGCCCAAATGACTTCTTCTGAGGTTGACACGCTTCTAAATAAACACAGTGGTCTCAAAGCCATGAGCGGTGAGAGTGATATGCGTCATATTTTACAACGAGCCGCAAATGGTGATGCTAATGCTAAACTTGCAATTATGATGTTTGTCTACCGCATCAAAAAAGCAATTGGTGCGTATATTGCAATTTTAGGTCAGGTTGATGCTATTATTTTTAGCGGTGGTATTGGTGAGAATGCAGCAGCTATTCGAGAACAGGTCTGTAAGGACTTAGAACATCTCAATATTATTATTGACAGTGAAGCAAATATTACATGTAATAATGGATATTTCTCTCAACCTTACTCCAAAACGGCGCTGCTTGTCATTGCTACTAATGAAGAGCTTCATATTGCCACGCAAGTACAAAAAAAGATGAACGTGCCGATATAACAATTAAGTAACTTAAGAGGAGTTTAATTATGAATGTTTCCGCTAATGTCAGCAGTATGAACCTTTACAGCAATTTTACACAGGTAAGTGGCACTCAAAAAAGTGATGGTGTTTCTCAAAACTATTCCTTAACAATGCAAGAGCAGTCGTTCTCTTACTCAAGCTTTTCATTTGAATTTCAAGGTTCATTAGCAGAAGATAATTTTCAAAGAGATTATGAAGCATTTCAATCTTTCTTGAGTGACATCGGCTACGGTGGAAAACCCATTGCACAGCTCAGTCAAAATGAAGCGGCAGAGCTAGTCAGTGATGATGGTTTTTTTGGTATTGATAATACTGCCCAGCGTATTGCCGACTTTGTCATTATGGGTGCAGGCAGTGATGAAGACATGCTTCGTGCCGGACGTGAAGGAATGCTTCAAGGTTTTAAAGAAGCTGAAGCTATGTGGGGTGGTGAACTGCCTGATATCAGCCAAAAAACCATGGCACTTGCTACAAAAATGATTGATGATGTCATGCATGGTCTTGGCTACTCCATTTTAAATGAAGAGGTCTAATGCAGTATCAACTTAAAGATGAATATATTGAACTCTACAAGCTCATAAAAGTGCTTGATCTTGTTGATAGTGGGGCGCAAGCAAAGCTTTTGGTTGCCAATGGGCACGTTAAAAGAAATGGTGAAATAGAACTTAGAAAGCGTGCTAAAATTAAAAGTGGTGAACAACTTGAAATTGCTGACGTTGTTATTGATGTAGTTACTTCCAGTTAACCTTTTGAATGTTATAGTTCTCTATTCATTTACACAGGAGTAACTATGTTACAAAAAACTATTCTTACTACATTGCTGTTCTTCGGAATTTCTGCAGCATCATTAAACGCAATGGATCTTGGAGATGTAGCAGCAATGCTTCCGGGAAAAGAGCCATCTGCAGTTGAGACGGTAGCTAAAGCAGTTGGAGGCAATGACTTAACCAATATGCTAGTCAGCCAGCTTGGTGTGACCCAAAAACAAGCTACCGGCGGTGCAGGAAGCATTCTTAACTATGCTAAAGAGTCTCTATCTGTAGATGACTTTTCAAAAGTTGCTTCTTCGGTTCCGGGAATTGACTCACTTTTAGGTGCAGTACCAAGTGCCGGTGGTGCTCTTGGCGGTGCTGCCAGCGCATTAGGCGGAAGTTCACTAGGTGGTATGGCTGCCGTAGCATCACAGTTCTCTTCACTTGGGCTTAGTGCTGATATGGTTCAAAAATTTACTCCCGTTATTCTTGATTACGTCAAAGGAACCGGTGGTAGTGATGTTATGGGTCTACTTTCAGGACTATTTTAAACCCTACTCTTTTTCAAATTTACATGTAAAATAATTTTTACATGTAAATTTACCATCTTCTTACTACACTTCCATAAATTACAAATAAACAATCAATTTTTAATACGCTTTTGTATATAATGTATTTTTTAACCCAAGGAATTAGACAATTATGAAAAATAGAAAATTTATGGTGATGGGATTCATCAGTGTTGCAGCGGTAATGAGCTTAACATTTTCAACCACACTGCTGGCAAAGACAGAAACAAATGACGAAGAAGCTCAAACATCACGGCTCGAATCACTAGCAAAGTTTACAAAAGTATTAAGCATAGTTGAGCGTTACAATGTTGACAACCTTACCATTGAAGAGCTGATGGAAAAGTCACTTCAAGGACTTATGAGCAACCTTGATGCTCACTCTACCTACCTCAATAAAAAGCATTATGATAATTTAAAAGTTCAAACTAACGGTGAGTTTGGCGGTCTAGGAATTACCGTTGGAATGAAAGATGGAGCACTCACAGTTATTGCTCCGCTTGAAGATACACCGGCAGACAAAGCAGGTCTTAAATCAGGTGACATTATCTTGAAAATCAATGACGACTCAACGCTGAATATGACTATTGATGAAGCAGTGAGCATTATGCGTGGTAAAGTTGGAGATCCTATTGACATCACCATTGTTAGAAAAGATGAACCTAGACCTCTTGAAATCCATATTATTCGTGACATCATCAAAATCCAATCTGTTTACTCAAAGCAAATCGGTGATGATATCTTATACCTTCGTGTCACAAGTTTTGACAAAAAAGTAGTCAACGATGTCAAAAAAGAAGTTAAAAAGCATATGAGTCATGACAAAGGCATTGTTCTTGATCTTCGTAATAATCCCGGAGGTCTCTTAGATCAAGCTGTAGGTTTGGTTGACCTTTTTGTTGATGAAGGAGAAATTGTCTCTCAAAAAGGTCGTGATGCTTCTGAAGAGCGAAGCTATGAAGCCAAAACAAGTACAACTATTACCGATGCGCCAATAGTTGTACTTGTTAATGGTGGAAGTGCCAGTGCATCTGAAATTGTCAGCGGTGCACTTCAAGACTATAAACGTGCGGTAATTATTGGAGAGAACACTTTTGGTAAAGGAAGTGTTCAAGTTATTTTACCAATTACAGAAGATGAAGCAGTCAAACTTACCGTAGCGCGCTATTACCTGCCAAATGGGCGAACTATTCAAGCTGTAGGTATTATTCCAGATATTGAAGTGCTGCCGGGTGAAGTCACTACAAGAGAGAACAAATATGCTCTTAAAGAGGCTGATCTTAAAAAACACCTAGAAAGCGAGCTTGAAAAAACCAATGATAACAATGACTCAGACACTACTCTTGAAGAGATATTTGAAGATAGCAAAAAGAAAGTTATTACACCAGAGATGCTCAAAAAAGATATTCAACTCAAAGAGGCTGTTGATATTATCAAAGCACTTATAATCATGAAAGGTAAATAAATGGAAAAAAGAGACCTGCTTTATGAAGGAAAAGCGAAAAAACTATTTACTACTGATGATGAGAATCTTCTCATCTCTGAGTTTAAAGATGATTTAACTGCATTTAATGGTGCAAAAAAATCAAGTGAAACCGGTAAAGGGGCTTTAAACAACAAGATTTCTACGGAACTTTTTAAACTACTTGAGTCTAAAGGAGTTCCCACCCACTTTGTTAAGATGCTCGATGACAATCATATGCTTCACAAACGTGTTGACGTTATTTTAATTGAAGTCATTGTGAGAAATATTGCAACAGGAAGTTTGAGTAAAAACTTAGGTATTCCTGATGGAAAAGTACTTCCATTTACACTTGTAGAGTTTGATTATAAAAATGATGAGCTGGGTGATCCAAAACTTAATGATCAGCACTGTATTATTTTAGAGCTCGTGGACAACACTGATGAGCTTGACCAGCTTCGCACTATGGCACGTCAAGTCAATGATATTTTACGTCCGTTCTTTAAAGAGAGAGGTCTTAATCTCGTTGACTTCAAACTTGAGTTTGGAAAAGATTCTGAGGGTAACATCATCTTAGCGGATGAAATCAGTCCGGACAACTGCCGTTTTTGGGATATTGAGACAGGTGAAAAGATGGATAAAGACCGCTTTCGTCAAGGAATGGGTGGACTTAAAGTGGCTTATGAAGAAGTTTTAAATCGTATTCTAGGAGAGAGCAGATAGATGAAAGCAATTGTAAATATTTCACTTAAAGCAGGCGTTCTTGACTCACAAGGAAAAGCAGTACATCATGCTCTTGATGCACTAAAATTCAGTGGTGTTGATGATGTTCGTGTCGGTAAACAAATTGTTCTCAAACTTAATGAAAGTAACGCTGAAAAAGCAAAAAAAAGTGTTATACAGATGTGTGAATCACTTCTTGCAAATACTGTTATTGAAGATTACGATATCGAGATCATCTCATGAAAGTAGGCATTCTTCAATTTCCAGGCACAAACTGTGAGTACGACACACAGTATGCGTTTGAGATACTTGGATGCACCACTGAAATTATCTGGCATCAAGAAAGCGTAATTTGCAGTGATATTAACCTGCTTGTAATTGCTGGTGGTTTTAGTTACGGTGACTACTTGCGAAGTGGTGCTATTGCACGTTTTAGCCCAATTATGAAAGCGGTTCAAGAATATGCTGCATCAGGTAAAAAAGTGTTGGGAATCTGTAATGGTTTTCAAGTACTAACCGAATCACACCTGCTTCCGGGAGCCTTGAAACGTAATAATTCACTCCACTTTATCTCAAAACATCATTATCTTAAAGCTGCTTCAACTGAAAATAGCTTTTTAAATAAGATGCGCACTGATGATATTGTTAATATTCCCATTGCACATCATGATGGTAACTTTTACTTAGATCCTGAGTCTTTAAAAGAACTTTATGCCAATGAACAAGTATTGCTGCATTACTGTGATGAAAATGGTAAGCTTTTAAACCCTAATGGTTCTGTTGACTCCATTGCAGGTATCTGTAACAAAGAGAAGAATGTCTTTGGTCTTATGCCCCATCCTGAACGT
>CAYZUN010000075.1:0-11479 GCA_964481625.1 uncultured Sulfurimonas sp. | reverse complement strand
GTAAAAGCGTTCCTTCCAAAGGTTTTTAATAGCTACAAAAAGAGTTATAAAATTTTAGGAGTGGGAGGATTGATGCTAATGTTAGTGCTGTGGGAATGTTATGCCTTTTCACTCAGTGCCAATCCAGCGCCATTGCCATATATTCCTATTTTAAATCCATTAGAGCTTACTCAAATCTTTGGATTTGTTGTAATGTACCGATGGCTACAGCAAAAAGAGAATACTTTTTCAATGTAAAACTCTTCAATTTTTTATGGCGCTGGCGGGGCAGTGGCACTGCTCCTTAGTACGGTCATACTTGCGCGTAGTATTCATGTTTATGTGGGCATTGATTATAGTCTCTTAGCTCTTATGCAGAGTACAGTTTTTCAGATGAGCCTCTCTGTGTTGTGGAGCATCATCGCCATGTCAGTGATGCTTTTGGCAAAACAGTTGGCACATCGCCTCATCTGGATTGCTGGAGCTGGTTTAATGGGCGTTGTAGTGATAAAACTATTTTTAGTGGAGCTTTCAAACAGTGGCAGTGTTGAACGTATTGTCTCATTTATTGTGGTGGGATTATTGTTACTGCTTATTGGCTACTTTGCACCATTGCCTCCTGCCCGTTATGAAGAGGTAGAAAAATAAATGCTATAATTAACACATCAATATTTGGGAGTATTTATGGCTGAACAGTTTGTGCCTTTCATCTTTATTATTTTAATGTTAGTAATGATATTTGTCGTCAATTACAACAAGTTTATTAAGTACAAAAACCGCATAGAAGCCTCATGGAGTCATATTGATGTGGCACTCAAACGGCGCTTTAATCTTCTTCCTAATTTGGTTAATGCAGTCTCGCAATACCAAAAACATGAGGCAGAAGTTTTTGAAAAAACTGCTCAAAATTTTCATGCCAGAGTTGAAGATTTTGGTGCGCGTAGTATTGAGGAGGGCGAAGTTAGTCGTTCTTTAGGGGGAATATTAGCACTTGTAGAAAATTATCCTGACCTAAAAGCAAGTGACAATTTTTTGGCACTGCAACAGAGCCTTAGTGATATTGAGACCGATATTATGCAAGCTCGTAATAAGCTCAATGACAATGTCGCACGTTACAATACGCTTATTGAATCGTATCCGACGAAGTGGATTGCAACGATGTATGATTTTACTAAGTTTGAGTATTTTACTTTGGAACTAGCGACACAGCGTGAGTTACCTCACATAGATTTTGATTAGCGAGGTACTTATTTTTTTAAAACTTTATCACGCCGACTCTCTAGCTTTTTTTTGTGCAGGAGTCGATTAAGTTTTGCTTCTGTTTTAACGGTTAGATGCTGTTCTTCTTGTTTAGGTTCAGCTGCTTTTTTTTCAATGATTTTCTCGGTTTTCTTTTTCTCTTTATTCGGTTTAAAGGTGTAGAGTGCATAAAAAAAGTAGAGACTAAATCCAAAAATCAGTAGCCATTTTAGAGCAAAAAAACCTTGCACAAATAGACTGGGACTGTCTCTTTGGGTGAGTTCAAAAATGTCACTGTAGAAAAATGAGATTTCAGTAATGGCGGTGATGCCAAGCAATGCTATAAAAATAGCACCGAAATAGTTTCTAAAAATAGTATAGGTGAAAAGGGTTCGGTAGAGTGAGCGCAGCATTAAAAAAGAGAAATTCCAAAGAATGCAAGAATGGCAAAGAAGCTCATGCTTTTAATTTTGTCAATGACTTTTCGCTCTTCATCAGCAATGATAATTTCAAGCTCCTCTTCACTAAAGGTGTTGATGTCGCGCTGGGCTAAAAGAATGGTTATTTTAGCATTTTCAATGGCGCGTTCACGTATTTTAAGTCGTATTTTATCACCTAGTGAACTAGGAATATTTGTAATTGATTTTATAATTTCTGTTGCCATAATGACATTATACCTTGTTGAAAATAAATAGTTTTACATGTAAAAATTGAAAGATGTGTCCTGTATAATAAATAAGCATATAATTTTGAAAATTATGCTTATTTAATAGTATTATGATAAAAATTATAAAATATCTCGTTAGAGGAATAACTATGGACGCACTGCAACAAGCGTTTGATGCACGAAATAAAAAACAGAATAAAATTGAAAAGACGAAAGAGCTTAAAACTCCTAAAGAAGCCTACGCACAATTAGAAACCTATGCAGTTGAGGGTTATGATGCTATTCCTAAAGAGGATTTGGGCTATTTTCTAAAATGTTTTGGTATTTATGACCGTCCGGCAACGCCTGCGCAGTTTATGATTCGTGTGCGTATTCCCGGTGGGCATCTTAGCAATAAGCAGGCCATTGCTATTGGTGAGGCGGCACGAGATTACGGTAATGATTACATTGACATTACCACACGGATGCAAGTAGAACTGCGCTACATTAATATTGAAGATATTCCGACTATTTTTAAAAAATTGGAATCGGTCGGCATCTCAGCCTATCAGACCGGTGTGGATAATTTTAGAAATATTTTGAATGACCCTTTAGATGGGCAAGCATTTGATAATATCTTGCCATCACAAAACTTACTGCTTAAACTTCAGTCAATTTTCTTGCATGACTACGAGTGGATCAGTGTACTACCTCGAAAATTCAATACGGGAATTACCGGCTCACTTGCTAACCGCTCTAATGTTTATGGTCAAGATTGTGCACTGGTGTTAGCACAAAAAAATGGTCGGTACGGCTATAATCTTTATTTGGGTGGAAAAGTAGGAAAGATTGCTAAAAGTGCCAATATTTTTTTAAAAGATGAGGGTGAAGTCATTGCGATGTATCGTACCCTTATTGAGCTTTTTCGTGATTTTGGTTTTCGTGATAACCGTAATAAAAATCGTCTGCATTTTTTAATTGAAGCCGTAGGAATGGAAGCGATGAGTGTAGCCATTCGCTCTCATGCGGGTATCGATTTTGCCACTGCCGGTGAGACCATGACCAAAATGGATAACAATGACCCTGACCAAGGACGCGTCCAACTTAAAGATGGAACCTTTGCTTTACATGTAGTTGTTCCATCAGGAATTTTTAGCGCAACGGCACTGCTTGACGCGAGTGCACTTGCTTTAAAATATGGAAATGGTGATATGCGTTTTGATGTGGAGCAGAGCTTTTACCTCATGGGACTTTCAAGTGAAAATATTGAAGAAGCCCTCAAAGAGAAGTTTTTTGAAACATACAAAAGTGTTAACTCCCCTTACTTTAACCACTTAATTGCCTGCGCGGGAACACAGCACTGCCCTTTTGGAGTTATTCCAAATAAACCCGATGCCATTGAGATGGCAGAATACTTGAGCGAGGTAGTTCCAATGCAAGAGGGGCGTATTCGTATGTACTGGTCGGCTTGTGTCAAAGGGTGCGGTATTCACGGCGTTGGTGATATCGGCTTTGAGGGGTGTAAAGCTAAAGTTGAGGGTGAAACCGTTTACGGCGTGCACATTAGCATTGGTGGTAAATTAACGGGTGAAGGTGAAGAGGGACATACGGTAATGAAGTCGGTGCCACTTACTAAAGCAAAATATTATGTCGAATCACTGGCAGTTGAATATCGTCGACTAAAAAAACCTCAAGAGAGTTTTGAATGCTTTTACGATAGAGTACTTGCTCACTATTCACGCGCATCGGTCGGATTTATGATGAAACTCTTAGCGCATTTGCGTTTAAAAAATATTGCGCTTGAGTTTGGGTTTTGTGAAAAAACAGCTACAGGTAAAATTGAAGAGTTTGAGATTCTAGATTTAGGTCGAAGACTCTATTATCTGTTAATGGGTAGAGAGGCGTACAGCAGTTACACTCACTTTGCACCAACGATTAAAGAAGAACTTAAAATGCCGCATAAGTTAGACTCTGAGATTGATCAAAATCTCTCAGAAGTGGTCTACGCAATGATCCATCCTGATGCGCAAAAGCGCGCTGTGGTCTTTACCGAACTTGAGGTGTTACTGCATCTCAATGCCAAATAAGGCAAAGAGGGCTCCTGAAGCAATGAGATAGATTCCAAAAGGGGTAAAATTGTATTTTGAGACGATGGCTAAAAACCATTTAACTGCAAACCAACCAACAATAAAAGAGACCACAAAACCAACAGCTAAAACTTCAAGGTTTTCAAATGAGAGTGTTTTGTACTCTTTAAGCAGCATGTACCCTGAAGCCGCGCCCATGGTTGGAATGGCGAGTAAAAATGAGAACATCATCGCTACATCACGTCGTAAACCAATAAGCATTGCTCCTAAAATAGTACTGCCTGAACGTGAGACCCCTGGAATAAGAGAAAAAATCTGAAAAATCCCTACTTTTAAAGCTTGCATATACGTGACATCTTCAAGAAGTTTTACATCATGATCCCTCTCTTTGTAGAAAAACTCAATGGCTAAAAAGGCAATACCTGTAAGAATCATAAGTGCAACCGTGGAATTGGCACTAAACATCGCTTCAATCTGTTTGTGAAAGAGCAGCCCGACAATACCTGTTGGAATAAAGGCAACAATGAGTTTATACCAGATGTCAAGGCTCTGTAAGAGACGATCTTTAAAAATAATCATGACTGAAAAAATAGGTGCAATTTGAATAATAATGTCGTATGCGGTTTTAAAACTATCTTGTTTTACATGTAAAAGTTGTCCGGCAAGGACAAGATGTGCGGTTGAGGAGACGGGAAGAAACTCTGTGAGTCCTTCAATAATACCTAAAATAATGGAATCAAAAATTGTCATTTGTACCCTATTGATTTTTGTGAAAGTGTAGCATAATTTTACCCTTATAGATTATTCGATATAATACGCGGTTTTGAATATATTTAAGGAATTTTAATGCTTCTTTTTACACCGGGACCAACTCCAGTCCCAGAGAATGTTCGTAAAGCAATGGCGAATGTGACAATTCATCACCGTACGCCTGAGTTTGAGGCAATTTTTAAGCGAACTCGTGAACTGCTTTTAAAGCTGTTTGCAACTGATGAGGTCGTAATGATAGCATCAAGTGGAACGGGTGCTATGGAGGCAGCAGTTACAAATTTATGTTGCAATACACTTTTAAGTATCAATGCCGGAAAATTTGGTGAGCGTTTCGCAAAGATCGCTTTGGCATCAAATCTGAAAAATGTTGAACTTAAATATGAGTGGAACACGCCGGCATCGGTTGATGATGTTGTCACTGCCATTAAAGCCAACAGTGACATCGATGCCATTGCCATTCAAATTTCTGAGAGTGCCGGCGGTCTGCGTCATCCTGTTGAAGAGATTGCCGCAGCAGTAAAAGAAATTAATCCTGAGATTATGGTGATTGCTGACGGCATTACGGCTATTGGCGTGGAGCGCATTAATGTTGAGAACATTGATTGTGTCATTGCAGGAAGTCAAAAAGCATTTATGTTGCCTCCGGGTCTTGCAATGCTTGGTTTAAGTAGTGCTGCCATTATAAAAATTGGAGTAGGCAGAGGGTATTATTTTAATCTTGCATCAGAGATTAAAAAGCAGCAACAAAACACCACTGCATATACTGCAGCAACAACACTTATTATTGGACTCTTAGAAGTCTTAGAGATGATTGAAGCGTATGACAATGGAGGTTTGAGTAAACTCTATTGTGACACAGCGCGTCGTGCTAAAGCAGTACGCTTTGCCTTAGAAGCGATTGGTTTACATGTATATCCTCTTTCTCCTGCAAAATCGATGACTACCATTGATGATGAAAATGCTTCAGAGATCCGCAGTATGCTCAAAACTGATTTTGGTGTTAACGTTGCCGGTGGTCAAGACCATCTTAAAGGTAAAATTTTTAGAATTAACCAGATGGGATTTATTGAATTAAATGAGATGGCATGGGTTGTGAACAGCGTTGAGCTCTGTTTAGATATTCTTGGACGCCGTAAATATGATGGAACTGCCAATAGGGTATTTAATGAAGAGTATTTTAAAACTAAATTGGCACCAAAAGAGAGCAGATGATTTTCGAACACGAAATACCTGAGGGAAGCAAACTTTATTTTGCAGATTCAGCCGCACTCAAACGTAAAATTGAACGTATCGCAAGTGAAACGTTAAGCAAGAACGATTTTTTAGAGATAGTAACACCGCTTTTTTCATACCATCAACACCAAAGTATCTCAGATGAGCGTCAACTTATTCGTGTCAATGATGATGCGAATCACAACATGAGCTTACGTGCCGATTCTACTATTGATGTGGTACGAATTTTAGGTAAGCGACTTGATAGAAATACGGCACATAAAAAGTGGTTTTATATTCAACCGGTGTTTCGCTACCCGGCAGTTGAGCAGTATCAAGTCGGTGCTGAATATATTAATGAAGTTGATTTAAGCAAGGTTCTTAACGTTGCGTTAGCTGTTTTTGACACGCTTGAGATGCAACCTCTGCTTCAGCTTAGTAACATAAATATTCCTAAAAAACTTGTAGCGATGTTTGATATTGAACTTGATGATTTTAGACATATCAATATTGAAAAACTGCTCTCTTTAGAGATTGAGTGGTTAACAAAACTGGTTTATCTACAGCATATTGAGCAGATTGATGAGGTTATTGCTCTTGTTCCGCAAGAGATTAAAGAAGAGCTTCTCAAAATTAAAGAAATTAGCTTCAAAGCAGAGTACAAAAACATCGTTATTGCACCGCTGTATTATGCTGAAATGCTCTACTATGATGAGCTATTTTTTAGAGTAATTGAAAACAATGATGTCTACGCTAGCGGCGGACGTTACAGTAATGAAGATATTACTTCAGTAGGTTTTGCAATTTACGTTGATGAAGTACTAGAGGCAAACATGACAAAGGGTGAGATATGAAAGCAGATTTAATAGTTGGTATTCAATGGGGTGACGAAGGTAAGGGTAAGATTGTTGATATGCTTGCACAAAAGTATGACATGGTGTGCCGTTCACAAGGTGGTCATAACGCAGGTCATACCATCTGGGTAGACGGTGTTCGTTTTGCACTGCATCTTATTCCATCAGGTGTTCTTAATCCTAAAGCTATTAATGTTATTGGTAATGGTGTCGTACTGTCACCGGAGTCAATTATTAAAGAGATGGAACAGTTTGAGAACCTTGAAGGAAGGCTGTTTATTTCTGACAAAGCACACCTAAACTTGCCATATCATGCTCAAATCGATCAAGCACGTGAACGCCTTAAAGGTGACAACGCTATTGGAACAACGGGTAAGGGAATCGGACCGGCCTATTCTGATAAAATTAACCGTGTAGGACATCGCACGGGTGAGTTATTAAATCCAACAAAACTTTGCACATCAATTTTAGAGTATTTTGAGCAGAACAGGGCAATTTTTGATGTGCTGGAAATCCCAACACCAAACCAAAGTGAACTCCTTGCAGAGCTTGAAGATTATAAAGCAAAAATGGGTATGTTTATTACCAATACGACTAATATGGTTTGGAACGCTTTAGATGACAATAAAAGAATTCTTCTTGAAGGTGCCCAAGGGACAATGCTAGATATTGACCACGGAACGTACCCTTATGTAACATCAAGTTCAACGGTTAGTGCGGGTGCATGTACGGGTCTTGGAATTAATCCAAAAGATATTGGTAAAATCACAGGAATTGTAAAAGCGTACTGTACCCGTGTGGGAAACGGCCCCTTTCCTAGTGAAGATTTAGGAAAAGACGGTGAGCGCTTGGGTAAGCAAGGACATGAGTTTGGAACAACAACAGGTCGCGCACGACGTTGCGGTTGGTTTGATGCAGTTGCATGTCGCTATGCAAGTCGTTTAAATGGATGTGATGAACTCTCTTTAATGAAACTTGATGTACTTGATGGCTTCGATGAGATTAAAGTGTGTGTTGCTTATGATTTAAATGGTGAAACGATTGATTACTTGCCATCAGATTTAGAAAATGTAACACCGATTTATAAGACTTTTAAGGGCTGGGACAACTCTGTAGGTGCTCGTACCTTTGATGCATTGCCACAAGCAGCACAAGATTATGTCAAAGCTATAGAAGAGATGACTCAGACAAAAGTGGGTATGATATCAACATCACCGGATCGAAACGATACTATTTTGATGTAGGAATATCGCATGAATACTCGCTTTACGCAATTGGTTAAATATAAAAAAAACGAGATGCAAAAAAGTGAGCGTGAACTACTTCGTGCTAATAACGAACTTCTAGAGGCTACAGAATCGCTTGAAAGTTCATATACACTTTTAAATGCCCTCCCAACACCTCAAAAGGGAAATATAGAGATATTTTTACAGTCTCGACTATCACTTTGTATTCAAAGAGATATTATTCAACAGGACTCTCAGCAGGTTGAACTGAAAAATAGCTCTGTAAAAAATGCAAAAGAAGAGTTGAAAGAGTCAATGATTGAGCATGAAAAATTCCAATATCTTGAGGCAGAACAGATTAAGAAAATCATCAAAAAACGTAATATGCAAGAGGCAAAATCCCTTGATGAAGCTGCACTTCAAACATTTATAGGCAAAACTAAATGATACAACTCATATTTATTACACTACTAGGTGTGAGCTCACTGTTTGCAATTGAGGCAACGGAGAGAATATTTGAGTGTACTAAAATTTTTGAAGAGCGAAAAGGAGAGCTTTTGGTTGAACTAGAGCGTCTTGATGAACAGCGCCAAGCTCTTGATGCTCTTAAAACTGCAACCGATGAACTGCTCAATAAAAAAGAGGCAAGACTGCAACAACAGCAGAGTGATGTTGATATGAAATTGGCTGAAGCCAAAGAGCGCGAAGAAAATATTCAAAAGATGCTAGATGAAAATAAAAAAGTACTTAATGATCTTAAAAATGCAAAAATGAACAGTATTTCACAAACTTATGCAAAAATGAAAGCAGGTGCTGCTGCGCAGATCTTAAATGATATGAATGTCTCTGAAGCATCAAAAATTCTTGCCTCGCTTAAACCAAAAACGGTAGGTAAGATTCTCTCAAAAATGGATCCGAAAAAAGCCTCTGATATTACTTTAGAGTTGACTAAAACACCTAAATAATCCAATATTTAACTTTCATACTGTAGAATACGAAAAATTATAACATAGGGCAATTGCATGAAAGTCACTCTCGCGCACGTACCGCACATATCAAATAAGATTGCGATCGATCTCAATAAAAGTGGATTGGTTATGATGACAAGTGGTTTGGAAGCTGTAGCAAAAGAGGCTGAAAAACTGCTCATTGAAAGTGTTAAGCAAGAAGTATCTCTTGAAGAGCGAGTCAATGAGATTATTGATGACAATGAAGAGGAGATCGATTTTTATCTAGCAGATGAGAGACAGCTTTTTTGGATGATTAAAAAGAAACTCGCAGCTGAGTATGGTGTTATTCTCTCTTATGAAGAGCGTTTTTCAGATTTAGCACATAAAATACTTGATATGCTTTATGAAGAAGATCTGATTAATTACGATGTGAGTGAGAATCGCATTAAAAATATCATTTATGATGCCATGACCTCATTTATATCCGATAACAGTGACATTGAACAAGCCGTTATTGATAAAATGCAAACGTACAAACGAAAGTTTATTCCCGGGACTGATGAATATGAGATTTTGTATGAGAAACTCTATCTTGAAGAGTTGCAGAAAAAAGGAATGGCGTAATGCGTGATGCTTGGATTTATCTGGAGAATGGTACGTTTTTAAAAGCCAAAAGTTTTGGTGCTGATGTTACTAATGTTGGTGAGATTGTCTTTAATACGTCAATGAGCGGCTATCAAGAGATTATGTCTGATCCTTCATATGCTGGTCAGTTTGTCACCTTTACTGCTCCGGAAATTGGAAATGTTGGTGTTAACAGTGAAGATATGGAAAGTACGAAAGCCCACGCTAAAGGGATGATTGTTCGTAAATACCAAGAACGTTATTCAAACTTTAGAGCCCAGGGTTCACTTGATGCGTTTTTAAAAGATCACAACTGTATGGGTATTTGTGATATCGATACACGATATGTGACAAAAATGTTACGCTCTGAGGGTGCTATGATGATGGTTGCATCATCTCAAATTAGTGATAAAGATGAGTTAAAAAAAATCTTAGAAAGCTCACCTCGAATTGAAGATATTAATTATATTGAAGAGGTGAGTACTAAAGAGAGTTACTTGCATAGTGATGGAACGTATGATGCACGAAAGTTCTGCTATAACAAGCCTCCCGAGACACAAGCTAAAATTGTTGCTATTGATTTTGGAGTGAAACGAAATATTTTAAATGAGTTAACGCAAGCCGGTATTTCAGTTGAAGTTATTCCAAATAGCTTCAGTGCTGATGAGCTGATTGGTCGTTATCATAGCAAAGATATTGATGGGGTCTTTTTATCAAATGGTCCCGGTGATCCGTTAGTACTAAAAAAAGAGCAAGAACAGATTAAAAAACTTATTGATGCTAAAGTACCGATGTTCGGTATCTGTTTGGGGCATCAACTGCTCTCGATTTCGCATGGTTACGATACGTTTAAATTAAAATTTGGTCACCATGGTGGAAATCATCCTGTTAAAAATGTTAAAACCGGAGCGGTTGAGATTACGGCACAAAACCATAATTACAATGTACCTGATAATATTACTGAGATTGCGGAAGTCACGCATAGCAATCTTTTTGACAATACGATTGAAGGATTAAGGTACAACGCTTCCCCAATTTTTTCAGTGCAACATCATCCCGAAGCCAGTCCAGGTCCTAAAGAGAGTCACTATGTTTTCAGAGATTTTTTAGATCTCGTAAAGCGATAATCACCATTCCTCCAAGAATATAATATTAGTTTATATTATATTCGATTCTCCAAAACTTCTACTTTTTGAGTGACAGTATTATAAATTTGTAACTAAAGTGTTAAATTTAAATAAATTATTAAAATTTAAGATTAGATAAATATCTTTAAAGATACCATGATGCTGTTATATATTCTAATTATATTAGATTATTACGCTTTGAATCTTAAGGAGGCTGTATATGGAGAATCGTCCATTAGAGTACGACTACACAGTTGCTAAAATGTTTATGTTTACAACTATTATACTTGGTATTGTCGGTATGCTTGTGGGTGTTATATTAGCATTTCAACTGGCATTTCCGGAAGTTAACCTGTTATTAGGTGAGGGTTTAGCCGAGTATACTAACTTTAGTCGTCTTCGTCCGCTGCACACAGATGCAGTAATTTTTGGTTTTACGATAAGTGGAATTTTTGCTACGTGGTATTATATAGGACAACGTGTTCTAAAAGTATCAATGGCTGAATCACCACTTTTAATGTTTTTAGGTAAATTGCAGTTTTGGCTTTACCTTGTGACTGTTGGTGCTGTTGTAGTTTCACTACTTTTAGGTATTACAACATCAAAAGAATATGCTGAGTTTGAGTGGCCTATCGATATTGCTATCGTTGTAGTATGGGTACTATGGGGTATTAACATGTTTGGTTTGATCGGTCTTCGCCGTGAGAAATCACTCTATATTTCTATCTGGTACTATATTGCTACTTTCTTAGGTATAGCAATGC
>CAYZUN010000074.1:0-11557 GCA_964481625.1 uncultured Sulfurimonas sp. | reverse complement strand
TAACGAAGCAGGTTACCGTGTAGATCTCGGTGGTCGCCGTATCATCAAAAACACTGACTACGAAGATATGTACAATACAGGTCACCGTCCAGGAACTAAGGGTGGTTACTTCCCTGTTGCTCCTACAGATTCAATGGTAGACTTACGTGCTGAAATGATGCTTGTTCTTGAACAAGTTGGTCTTGAAGTTGTTCTTGGTCACCACGAAGTTGCACAAGGTCAAGGTGAAATCGGAATCGTTTATTCTGATATCATTGGTGCTGCTGATAATGTTCAAAAATACAAATATGTATGTAAAATGATTGCTCACCTTAATGGTAAAACATGTACATTCATGCCTAAACCGCTTTACGGTGACAATGGAAATGGTATGCACGTTCACCAATCACTTTGGAAAAATGGTAAAAACCTTTTCTATAACGAAGGTCAATACGGTAATCTTTCAGAGATGGCACGTCACTATATCGGTGGTATTTTTAAACATGCACGTTCTGTTGCATCATTTACAAACCCGTCAACAAACTCATACAAACGTTTGATTCCGGGTTTTGAAGCTCCAAGTATTTTGACGTACTCAAGCCAAAACCGTTCTGCTTCTTGTCGTATCCCTTACGGTGCCGGCGAAAAAGCAACACGTATTGAGATGCGTTTCCCGGATTCAACAGCCTGTCCTTACCTTGCATTCTCTGCAATGATGATGGCAGGACTTGACGGTGTTGCAAATAAATATGAGCCGATCGGTCCAATGGATGAAGACCTTTTTGAACTTTCTCTCACTGAAATCCGTGAGAAAAATATTCCTCAAATGCCGCACACACTTCGTGGTTCACTTGAAGCATTGATTCGTGACAATGATTACCTAAAACCGGTCTTTACAGCTGATATGATCGACGTATATCAACACTACAAATTCGAAACACAAGTATGGCCTGATGAAGCACGCCCTACTGCGTTTGAGTTCCAATCTACATATTCTTGTTAGTATTATTCTAACTTTGGTGCCGCTCACTGCGGCATCGCTCCTATCAAATAATAATTTTTATCCTTTAGGTATTCTAAATCTTACAATTTACATGTAAATAACCTTATTCAAAACATCGCTTTTTGCTATAATTGCGCCAACAGTCGTAACCTGTAGCAAGGAGCTGTTAAAAGTTTATTTAAAGGGTTTCATTATGAAACATATTCAAACGGGCAAATATCGCCCTTATGCACCAATTGATTTGCCTTCTAGACAATGGCCGTCTAATACAATAACGCAAGCACCTGTATGGTGTAGTGTCGATCTACGTGATGGAAACCAAGCGTTAGTCACACCTATGAACCTTGAACAAAAACTTGAACTTTTCAACCTCTTGCTACAACTCGGATTTAAAGTAATAGAAGTCGGTTTTCCATCGGCTTCAAAAGTAGAATTTAATTTTTTACGTACATTAGTAGAGAGAGATTTAATTCCCGATGATGTCACCATTCAGGTCTTAGTTCAGGCACGTGAGCATTTGATTGCAAAAACATTTGAAGCACTTGCGGGAGTCAAACATGCCATTGTGCATCTGTATAACTCTACATCAGTAGCTCAGAGAAAAATTGTCTTTAAAAAAGAGCCGTCTGAGATTATTGCTTTGGCACTGCAAGGTGTTGACTTGGTCAAAAAATATGAGGTGACACACAGTGGAAAGATTGATTTAGAATATTCACCGGAGAGTTTTACCGGAACTGAGTTAGAATTTGCTGCTGAGATCTGTAATGCAGTCACCGAGCGTTGGGGCATTTGTGCAGAGCGTCCGGTGGTTATTAACTTGCCGGCAACGGTGGAGATGTCAACACCTAATATCTATGCCGATCAAATTGAGTGGATGAGCCGCCATCTTGACAACCGCGAGCATGTCTTAATCTCGACACATACCCACAATGACCGTGGAACATCGGTTGCAGCAACGGAATTAGCACTTCTTGCAGGGGCTGATAGAGTCGAGGGAACCTTACTTAGTAATGGCGAGCGTACCGGAAATGTTGACATTATTACATTGGCACTTAATATTTATACGCAAGGGATTGACCCCAAGCTTGACTTTAGTGATGTCAATACCGTACTTGACGTGGTAGAACGTTGTACCGATATTGAGACGCATGTGCGCCATCCCTACGTTGGTGAATTGGTCTATACGGCATTTTCAGGTTCCCACCAAGATGCTATTAATAAAGGGTTGGCATACCAACGTGCTAAAGAGAACAGTTTTTGGGAAGTACCGTATTTACCGATTGACCCCGAAGATGTAGGACGAACTTATGAGAGCATTATTCGTATTAACTCCCAATCGGGTAAAGGAGGGGTTGCTTACATTCTTGAAGATAAGTTCGGTTATCACATACCAAAGAAGATGCAACCCGAAGTTGGTCGTCTTGTGCAGGCCGTAACCGATAAAGAAGGCAGAGAGCTTACTCCTAAAGAGATTGACACCATCTTTAAAGAGAACTATTTTGATGTAAACGGTCATTTGGAGTTGGTTGATTTTGCAGTTCATTCAAAGACTACAAAAGACAGCACTGTTAATTGTACCCTCAATTATAAACGTGATGGAAAACTAATTAGCAGTGACGGGGCGGGAAATGGTCCGATTGATGCCTGTAAAAATGCTTTAATGAAGCAATACCCTAACCCGTTCACAATTGCCTCGTATGCCGAGCACTCATACGGTGAAAAATCAAGTGCCAAAGCAATTGCTTACATGCATATTGAAAACAGTGAATTGGAGAGTTTCTTTGGTGTGGGTGCCGATACTGACATTGCATATGCATCGATTAAAGCACTTTTTAGTGCCCTCAACAGAACCTTCACTAACTAAACAAAGGATTGTCATTGCGAGCGAAGCGTGGCAATCTATTTTCAGGATTTATCTGTAAATCTTTTATACCGATAGTTTGCATATCTCTATCCTAATACTTACTTTTTCTCATACAGGTCAAAAATGCTGACTCCCTCAGGGAGTTGTTCTTTTCCATCACGAAAGGAGCGAACATGCGCAATAATATAGTCAAACTTTTTACGCAGCGATGCAGCATCTTGTACATTGGGTCGGTACCAGTCTCCTTTAGCTGAGAAGAGCCACTCAACAGCGCGTTTAATATCCTCACTGCTATAGCCGTCTAACTCCATGAGACGTTTAAACTCTTGCGCCCAACTCCAATCGGTTGGTTCATCAAACTGCGGATTGATTTTTTGCAATTTGGAGATAAAAAGCTGCGTCAATTGAAACTGCTCGGATGTCGGTTTAAAACTTTCATCGTAGATGGCAACTTTTGTAGTCCCTGAGAGCTTCTTGGCTTCACGTTTAGCCCAGCGTTGGAACTCTGCCTTCCAATCATGACTTTTAGCGTTGTGAGAGCGCTGATAGAGCTCAAAATCGACAAAAACATCTTCATGCAACTGCATCTTATGAAGTAAACCTAAAGCATACTCTTGAAGAGCACTGTAATTTTCACGTGGCATATTAAGAAAATACCACTCTTGGGTTGACTCTTGGGCAGGAGCAACCGTTTTTACATGTAAATTGTTTTGTCTATTTTCTAAAAGTTTTTCACAGATGCCGTAAAGCAAAACTCGCACGCCCTCTTCTTTAACATTGACACGCTCAAGAATCCCTTTTGTGCAGAGTTCATCAAGCAGTAAGATGACCTGTTTGACTTCTACATGTAAAATCTCTGCAATAACATCAGCACCAATCCCATTTTTTCGCTTACCCCAACCAAAGGTATGACGAATAACAATAGGAATAATGGCACGTTCATAAATATTGAATCCATTATGGTCAATTAAATACTCAGGAATTTGAACCATTTTAATCTGTTTTACCCATCAATAGATGTGCGTTCATGCTGTCACTAAGTTCGAGTGCAGACTCATCTTTGCGGCGACGTATTATCACATTTTTATACTCCAACTCTAAACGGTCAAGAAAAAGTGATTTATCATAAGAGACATGATTAAAAATCCACTCTTTACCAATATTTTTAATCACTTCAATATCTAAATCGTCTAAAAGCAGCTCATTTGAATTCTTATCTCTAAGACGCGCAAAATATACATGGTTAAAACGCTCTTGTGCCGGAGTCGTTTGATTCTCATTTAATACAATCATCTTATGCAGTTCATACATCGTGTCATAAAGCTTTTTAACACGCTCTTTGACCTCTGCAAACAGTGAATTCAATTGCTCCTCTTCAAAACTATTCACCACTAACGAAATTTTCTCATAAGCCGTCTTATATTCAAAACCAGAAGTTGAAAGTCGCCGAAAAAACTCACGATACCGGCTTGCTTCAATATTTCGCGTTAAATCCGCAATGTGTGCACGCAAATTAATATCTTCTTCAATTTTAAAATAGTTCATTAAAGAAGTAACAAACTGATCTTTAATATTTTTAGTCACTGTATTCATAACTTGGATTATGACATGAAATTGATTGAAACATACTTATTCATAAAAAAATAATTAATTTGGTTATAAACGAGAATTGGCTATAATCTAAAAAAGGAATTTTTATGGCAAAAAAAGAGATTTTAAGTTTAGTAGCAGCTTCGTTACTAGCAGCTTCACTGACGGGATGCGGAAGCAGTTGTCGTCCGGGTACTGACTGTAGTGACACAAACGGACCTGTCGATACAAATGTAACAACAGGAAGTATTGATGTGACGGTTTCAGATGCTTATGTTTATGAGGCAGACGTCACAAAAGGCGGTGTATCTTTTGACACGGTTAATAGTGCTATTTATAGCTGGAGCGATATTGTTGAAGCTGCGTTTAAAAGCATAGGCGGGGCTAATGACACTAATGGAAATGGCATGGCAGATGCTGAAGATCCAATTGCTCCAAGCATGGAAGCTAAAGCCGGATCATCAAATATTAATCCATTTACAACATTAGAAGCGAGTGGGATCACACTAGATGCTATTAATGCAAAATATGGCATTGCTCTGACTACGACCGATGTTGATGTGACTAAAGAAGAACTTTCGGTTTATAAAGCCGCAGCTAAGGCCGGTTTGGAATTATCATATTCACAAACCAATGGAGGTCAAATACCCGGTAACGGAAACACAAATTGTGAAGTCATCAAAGGGTGTATTTCCAATCATGAACAAATCACTCCATGTAGACCGACTGAAGTTATTGTTTGTGATGATACCAACATGACTTTTGAGCCTGAAGAAGATTTAGCGCATTTTCCAGCTGACTTGCAAGCAATATTTGCGTCCATTGATACTGCCGAAAATGCAGCCGGTGTTGATGCAGTTGTCAAAGGTAAAATGGGTGAATATAACGGTTTCTTTGCTGCAAATGACGACGTTGCAGATACGAATCAGACTACTCCGATAAGACCATAATATTTAGAACCTTTTTTTGGTTCTAAATTAATTTATATGCTCTCCGGGTCGTGGCGGAACAATTGCTTCGACGGGTGTCTGTGTATAGTTTTCAATATCATCAAGAGACTCAATATCAATTTTTTGTTTTATTCTTGGGTTTTGCATGTCATCAATAAATGCAGCCGAAACAGTTGAAACTTCTTTGGTCTTTAAGTTTGTAACACGCAACTCTGTGACACCGGAACCCTCTTCAATTAAATGTTTTGGTACTTTTAAAAAAAATGCTTCACCCTCAATTGTGCCTTGCAGTGTTGTAAAACCTCTAGTTGTGTTTGAGAGGTCTTGGTTTTTATTTATAAGTGCAATTTCAAACTTTTTTGATTTATCGTACGTTTTAGATTCTAAATATTTCTCACGTACTTTTTTCTTGTTTTCTTTAGTATTTTTGGAGGTATCTACTTTGGGAGTCTCTTTGGCTACATAATTAATAGAGAGTTCACTATTTTCTGCACGAGGAGTATCTGTTACCTGTTCTTGCACAAACGGCTCACTGCTTAATGTTGCATCCACACTAACATTTGAAAAAACAACAAACAGTGCGGCAATAGAAACGATGCCGCCTAAGCCAATAAGAACTGTTTTATTCAAACTCGATCACTTGATTATTAACAAGCTTATACTTTACATCCATCTCATCTGAATACAAGAAAGTATTATCATCTTTTGCACCGGCAAGTTTATATACTCTACTGTCATCAGGATTAGCCGATACAATAAGCCATTCAAATTTCTCCAATTTTCCATCGCCATCAATATCTGCTGCAAACATGTACCAATTTCTCTCTGGTGTCTGTGCTAAAGGAGCAATACTTTTCCATCCAAATACATTGTTTGAAGTTGGTTCAATTCCAAGCAATTGCGATGTATTGCCTGCCGGATCTATAAAGACCCAATTAAATGCTTCCTTGCTTCTGTCTTTAGAAAATTCATACTGTGAGAAGACGCCTTGGAATGTAAAGACTTTCGCAGCCACGGCACTAGATGCATCTCTAGCTTCTTTTTCTAAATCAATTGTTTCCACAACAGGTTCAGGTTTTGCATCACCACCTTTGCAATCATCATCAATGCCATTGCCCGCTATCTCTGTAGCGTCAGGATGAACAAGTGGATTATAATCATTACAGTCAACATCAGCATTATAACCGTCTTTATCGTTATCTCTCACTACGGGAGTCGGATTTGGATTTGGATTTGGATCAACATAACATGGTTCCCAAAAATTACATACTGCTTTGACTGCATCGCCATCTTTACAGTCATCATCAATTCCGTTACCAGGAATCTCAACAGCAGATGGGTTTACAAACCTATTGTTGTCATTACAATCAACATCAGCCATATGCCCATCATTGTCTGCATCTAGTATAGTAAGATCAATTAAATCTTCACCAGAACAGTCTTCATCAATTCCATTGTTGGCAATATCTGTTGCAGAGGTGTTAATATTAGCATCATAATCATTACAGTCAACCGCTGCTTTTTCGCCATCTTGGTCATAATCTGCATTGGGATCAACTAAATCTTCACCCGAGCAATCTTCATCAATTCCATTATTAGGAATTTCGGTTGCACTTGAATTGATCAATCTATCATTGTCATTACAATCAACGTTAGCCATTTCACCGTCATTATCTGCATCAATAAGACTAAGGTCAACTGCCGGATCCATCGGAATTGTACGTGTAGCAGTTGTGCTTGGTCCCGTTTTGTCGATAATGCTCAGCCTAGCTATCGCATCGCCAGGATTTCCGAGTGCATCAACAGCAACAGAGTCTTTCCACGCATTGAAAGCATTAATGTCACCAATAATAGCAAGCAGGCTCATACTCACCTTAGGGTTAACATCACCATAATATGATGGCTGATTCATCGAATCCTCAACAATATCAATATATACATAACCGCCATTAGTACTATTAACAATAGCCGGATCTATATCAATATTGAGCAGGCTATCAGCCTGATAGGCATGCGTACGAGTATCATTAATTTTATTAAATTCATTTTCATCAATAATGCTGCTGGTATGATCAACAACAGCAGAGTCAGCTCTGTATGTTAAATGAATACGCAGTGACGCATTAGGCTTTACTGAAAAACTTACTTGAGCAGTCTTAACACCTGCTGGGATATAGACTTTAAACTGCCGCCAGCCATTAGGTGTGTACCAAGTTTGAGGGTTGAAAGTATTTGGGTTCGACTCATAACTTTTAGAATTGGCGGCATCTTTTAACAATTTAATACTGAGACGAGAATAACTTAAACGTGCACCTACTTTTCCATTTACCTTGGTTACCATATCTTGAACTAAATTATTCGGCTGTATTGAAACATACTCACTTGCAAACGACCATGATGCTATGAGTAACAAAATTATTAATGACTTCATTATTAACCCTTTTAAATATTATTGGTGCAATGATAGCATATTAAGATTAAGATAACGTTATCGATGTTTTAAAACATATTGAAGAAAGAAATTTTAAGAAAAGAGGTACTAAGAGGAGAGTCCTCTTAGTATAATTTATACTGTTAAATAAAGACTTATTGTCTAAATTAGTTATTAGCACCTTCTTCGAATGCACCTTGAAGCATGTTAACGACACCTGCGCCATTAACTTTGATACCAGTCATTACTGTATGTAATGTTGGAATTGAACCTTCAACGGCAGTACCTAGAGCATTCATTCCTAGAGTATAGTTAACCCAACCAGATGCATAGTTATCATCATCTGAAGTGGCAAGGTAACAAATTTCAGTTACACACTGTTGTGAAGGTGTATCTCTGTCTGCACCAGAATAAAGAGACTCTGGAGGATTAACAGTTAGCTCTGAATTATCCCAAGGACGTCCAATGAAGTAGAAAAGTGCTTCTGAACCATTAGCAGCTTTTTGAGTTGCTGAAGTGTCATGGTATGGAAGAACATCGCCTGCACCTACAACTACACTTGGATTAGTATGTTTGAATGGCTGTGTAAGAAGCACTTGAGTCTCATTAGCAGCATCTGTATAGTTAATTGTGTGTACTTCTGATTTGAGTACAGAATTTCTAATGTCATTCTCAACAGCCGGGTACCAAATGATTGATGGACCTGTGTTACCTGCAAATAGGTTAGCAAAGTTTGCTGCAGTTTTCCATGATTGAGTATCATCAGCATCTACAACTTCAATCGCAGTAGCCATTAATGTCATTGATTTTTCAGCACCGGTAGTACTGTCTGTTACAACTTGTTGACCGAAAAGAGTCTCTTGAGGTGTTGTCCAAATAGCTTCATTTGCTAAGTTAAACGCTGCTTTGATATCAGCTTTTGGAAGTTGCTTGAATTGCTCCCAACCTGTTGTGCCTGCTGCAGTTTGAATAGCATTAGCATCTGCTTGTGCAATTGCGTAAATTTCAACATAACCATGAGTTGTTCCAACAAGTGGATTGTTGTCATTTAATGCAGGATTCATTGGAACCTCAGGACTTGAATCATCAGAAGAAACAACATTTACCGTTCCGCCATTGTTTACAAGATCAGCAGTCCAAACATCACCCGGTGAAAGGTAAATTGGAAAGTCAATAAGTTCTTTAGAAGTTGCATATTCACGTACAACAACTTTTGCTACTACAGCATTGGTAGTATTTGTATTTACAACACGAATGTTAGTTGACCAACCATCAGTTGTTGCATAGTATGCAGGGTAATTTAAGTAATCACCTTTATTGTTATTCGAAACGTTAACAGCAGCGAATGCTGATGTAGCTACAGCCGCAGCCGCTATCGAAGAAATCACAGTTTTTTTAAAGCTCATTTAAGCTCCTTACATGTAAAGAATTTTGCATACATCCGACATCAAGCCGGTTTGCTCGAGCATGGCTCGATGACAGGTCTGTTGCATTGGCGTGATTGTAACATAAAATGACTTCAATGTCAACATTTTTTATTGTATTTTTGCTCGAATAGGTTTTGGGGCGGGTGGGAGAAGTGATTGTCTATAGTAATGATACCAATCAGTATTGATTAAAATCCATTTTTCTGTTAAATTAACATCCATAACTTTTGATTTATAATTTGAACGCACATAGGCAATCTCATTATCATTTTTATCTGCATTCATTTTCAGCATTGTCACTTTATAACCGTGTTTATCATTTTGTTTAAAGTCACGGTACCATTGTAATGATTTAATGAAATTTAAATAGGGTAATTCCATCGCATAAGTTGCATTAAGATCACCACTTGATGCAGCTTCCCAATATTTTTTGTAAACTGTTATTAATTCTTTTGGATTTGAAATATTATTATCTATTGATACGTTAGCATCAATAGATACATATTTAAATGTTTGCACTTGTTCTTTATCACTGCATCCAAAGAATATACTAGTGATTAAAATTATTGAAAAAAAGCGCACTACTCTTTTCCGTTCTTTTTATATTTAGCAAGCAGTTTAGTTTTTGTATCTTGATTTATTTTAGAAAGTAGAGAGGCTCTTACTTTCTTCTTTACTGTATTAAAAGGTGAAATTTTAGCTTTTTGTATTGAAACAACATCTAATATCATATATTTTTTATTAAAGAATTCAGGCGGAGTAATATATTTTGTTGCATTACCCTCTTGCAGCAATGCTCTTAACTCTTTATGTAATTTACTCTTTAACATTGTTTCTGATGCTTTTGTAATATTATTATCTTTGACATAATTGTTTATTTCAGTGTAATTATCTCTGTTTTTACTATAAAAGCTGTAAGCCTCTTCATAGTTTTCAAAATTATATACGTTAAATGTAATCTCTTCTGATTTATAAAACTCATCTTTATGATCTTTATAATAAGAAAGAAGTACATCATTATTGATCTCAATTTTTTCTTTCTCTTTTCGAACTAACATATTTCTCAATTTTTCTTCTAAAATAATTTGCATTTCAATCTTAAGCAGATCAGGAATCCCATATTCTTTCATATATGCATTAGCAAGAATCCGATTCTCTTGAATTGCACTTTTCGCATTTGCATCACTTATGCCCATATTTCTTTTTTGTAACATGACTTTAAACCGTTCAATATCAACCGCATTAGCATCCGTTGAGTCACTTAGTGATATGTCAATCTCAATAGCATAAAGAGACGATAGAAGTAAAATAAAATAAATTGGTATAATTTTTTGTAGAAACATTGGAAGTCCTGAGGGGATATTTTTGCTAGATTACAGAGCCAAATGAATGGCTCTGAAAGTTTAATTATGGTCTAGGTGGAGTTGTTTGATTTTGATCTGGATCTGTATCACCAGTCGTACTGTTATCATCTTCATCTGGAGTACAATTTTCTCCCGGAAGACAGTCTGTACCTGTACCGTTTACATCATCGTTATCTGTACCGTTTACATCATCGTTATCTGCATCGTCATTAGCCGGCATTTGGTAAGCACCCATGAGCTCTACCATTTTAGCTTTAACTGCCGCATTTACGCCTGCTGTGTCTGTTGCATCATTAATAGCTTGAACTTCTGCGCTCACATTTGTATCAACCGTAGGCGTTACCGTACCGTTGTCATCTACTGTTTCTCCCGGTCTTGGAGGTGTAATTCCATCAGCACGAAATGCAATAGCTGGTCTTGGAGGCGTAATTCCAGGCTCTACCGTTCCGTTATCATCTACCGTTCCGTTATCATCCGGAGTCGGAGCAGGTGGAGTAATTGGATTTCCTGAAGCAATTTCCAATGCTGCTATAGCTGCTGCTTTGTAAACTGAAAGGTCAGCTTTTACAACATCAATATCAGTAGTATTTAAGTCAATCTCGTATTTTGTATTAATCTCAGCAAGAGTCATACCATTAGACTCTAATGTAGTAAATGGGTTAATATTACTATAGTCTCCATTTGCTTTCATGCTGATTGCTGTCGCATCTCCGGCACTAGCTCCCATAATACCGTCAAGATCATTTGCACCGCCGACAGATGCAAAATTACCTGGCGTAGTATCTGCCCAACTATACACTGCACCATCAGCAGTTTTATAACCTAAACCGCCTTTGCTTACTGCTGCATTATATACATACGCATCAGATACGGTTACATCAAACGGTTGCGCTACCGGTGTGTCATTATTACTGCTGCCACAACCTATAAATGTTGCTGCTACAAGCGA
>CAYZUN010000073.1:4375-11835 GCA_964481625.1 uncultured Sulfurimonas sp. | reverse complement strand
GAACTAGGCTATAGAAAAGGAGATGAGAAAGAAAAGCTGGGTTATTTCATGTATCCGCTCTATGCAGCAATCAACTTTACCATTGAAAACCAGACGCACTTCTCTCTTGATTCAAGAGTTGAGTACACTGGAAATGTGAACTCTACTAAACGCGAGAACTCTACTGAACTCTTTATGGAAAATCATAATATTGAAGTAATGGATATTGCCCATATGCGCGGTACTACAATTTCACGTAAGTTTGTCATTCTTGATGAGGCACAAAACATGACTAATGCGACATTAAAGTTGATTGGCACGCGTATGGGTAATGATACGCGTCTTGCAGTGATGGGTGATACGCACCAGATTGATCATCCGTTTTTATCCAAACGTAGAAATGCGCTCGTAACACTGCTTAATAAAGCGCAAAACAATGACTTTGTTGCCGGAATTCAACTGCGTCATACCATACGCAGTGAAGTGGCTGATTGGTTTGATAAAAATTTTTAAGATTCGCTTCTTTTAAAGCGAATCGACTAAATAGGTAACACGCGGATTTTTTGGGAAAGCTTCTCTTTTAACGTTGACTCAATTGCATAAAGTGTACCTGTTGTTGAACTCGCACATCCGTTACAAGCTCCAAGATAGCGAATGTAAACATCAATATTATCATCCGTACTTTTAATGTCAATAACTTCCATATTACCGCCATCCATAACAAGAAATTGACGTACACTTTCATCAATAACAGCGTCAATTGCTTTGATCTGCTGCACCAATGTCATCGCACTAAAGTCACCTGAGATTCCAGCTGCAATTGCAACATCAGCAGCCGCAGCCATCTTCTCTTCATCCATCTGCTTACGTGTGTCTGCAAGAATATCAACAAGATAGTACTCACGCTCTTCGTGACCTCCTGGCTTAATACAGCTTTTACAAAAACCGCCCGCTTTTGTGTAGTCAGTAATCTGCTCAATCGTTGTCAGGTCATTAAGACGAATCACTTCTTGAAGTGTTCCTAAACTTACACGAGCACATTCACAGACAATAATCTCTTCTTCAAAACTCTCAGCATCAACACCTTTGTAAAGACCTGCTGCTTTTTTAATAACATCATACGCCATTACCGAACAGTGCATCTTTTGCGGTGGAACCGCCGGAGTATCCGGATCGTCACGAAGCGCCATTTCAACGTCAATATTAGTAATCTTAACTGCTTCATCGACCGTTTTACCCATACACAACTCGGTCATAATATCAGAACTTGCAATTGCAGTTCCACAGCCAAAACTTTTGAATTTTGAATTTTCAATAACATCGGTTTCAGGATTGATTTCCCAGTAAAGGCGTACTGCGTCGCCGCAACTCTCAGCTCCAAAATCTGCAACAATAAGTTTGTTGCCACGTGATGCAGCTTCTTCTTCACTAATTTCACCTTGATGCTGAGGGTTATTCATTAATGTTGTAACTTTATCCGAATATGCGTCCCATAAAGAACCGCCTAGTAAATTATCTTTTGCCATCTCAGACTCCTTAATTGTATTTTTAAATTTTCTCTGCTTCGTCAGAAGCAAGCTTTAGCATTTAGTGGTGATGTATTAAATCACACATTTGAGCTTCTCCGCCTGGGGTAGGTCCGACTGTTGCGTATGAACTTGAAATTGCGCGTAAGCGAAATACTGCTGCTTTAAACTCGTCAATAACATAATCAACCTCTTCATCGGTTGTAAAACGGCTAAGGCTGAGACGAATACCGGTGTGCGCCAGTTCATTGTCTGCTCCAATTGCCAGCATAACCGTGTTAGCTTCCAAATCTTCACTCGCACAAGCACTACCTGTTGATGCACCGATAAGAGCGTTGTTTAGATCCCAAAGCATCCCCTCACCTTCAACCCCGC
Organism: uncultured Sulfurimonas sp.; assembly: GCA_964481625.1. Taxonomy (GTDB): domain Bacteria; phylum Campylobacterota; class Campylobacteria; order Campylobacterales; family Sulfurimonadaceae; genus QNZR01. Next base: position 9,955 of record CAYZUN010000073.1, on the reverse strand, counting down.
GAATAGAGATTAAAATGGTGTTTGGTGTACGATTATCGCGATCACCGACTACAAAAACATCTTTTAAAGTTTCAAGCAAAGCATCTTCTAAACGATCGCGTTTACTTCGAATTGATGCCATAGTAGCTTCAATATTTTGTGTCGCTAACTCTATCGCTTTTCCCATACCCACGATGCCGGGAACATTAAGCGTACCCGAACGTCGTCCTCCCATTTGCTCACCGCCATGCATTAATGGAGTTAGTTTTTGAGAGTCTTTAATGTAAAGTGCGCCAATACCTTTTGGTCCATGAAACTTATGTGCCGACATTGACATAAAATCTACATGTAGATCTTGCATATTCACTGGAATCTTACCTACAGCTTGTACGCCATCACTGTGGAAAAGGACACCTTTGTCTTTACAGATGTCACCAATCTCTTTAATAGGAAAGATCATTCCCGTCTCATTACTTGCCCACATAATCGAAACAAGAGCCGTTTTATCGGTAATAAAACTTTTTACGGTGTGTGCTTCAACAATTCCTTGATCATTTACGGGAAGATAGGTAACTTTAACACCATTGTCTTCTAAGAATTTACATGTAGAAAGAATTGACGGGTGTTCTACTTCAGTTGTCACGATGTGGTTTTTGTCACCATTTAGAATTTTATCAATCCAAACAGCTTGCAGTACCCAGTTATTTGACTCTGTCGCACATGATGTAAAAACAATATCATCAGCATCAGTTGCGTTGATTGCAGTGTATACTTGATCAATCGCTTGAGAGAGCGGTAAGTGCGTTGATGTACCAAATTTGTGAAGCGAGTTCGGATTTCCGTAGCGCTCGCTAAAAAATGCCATCATAACATCAACCACTTTGGGATCGGTCATGGTCGTTGCGTTGTTATCCATATAAACTTGCATAATATTCCTCTTTAATTGAGTTTTATTTTATAAAGAAGACAAATTTTGTCTCTTTCTAGTTATGACATCATAGTTCATTAGATGTTAGGTTATGCTTAAATAGTTTAATAATTGTGTAAGTTTAATATAAAGGACAAATTTACTCCTCTTTTACTTCATCATCTCAATAAGCCCTTGGGAACTCTCTTTAAAACTGAGCTGATACGTTGAACCTTGTGACATGTAGCGTTCCATTTTAACCTTTTTATCAATTGCTTCATCAAGCTCTTTATCGGTTCCCTTGGTGTAAGCACCAATGCGAATAAGCATCTCATTCTCTTTTAAAAGGGTGTAGAGTTTTCTAAATTTCCTGGCAGCTTCAAAATGTTCAGGGGTAATAATATCATTCATTACCCGCGAGGCAGAATTTAAAATATGAATGGGAGGGTAGATTCCAAAATCGGTCAATTCTCGTGAGAGAACAATATGTCCATCCAAAATGGAGCGCGACTGATCCGCAATGGGGTCACTCATATCATCACCTTCAACCAAGATGGTAAAAAATGCTGTAATAGAGCCTTTGCCTTCCTCTTTACCTGCACGCTCCATAAGTTGTGGCAGCAGTGTTAAAGATGATGGCGGATATCCTTTTGATGTAGGCGGTTCACCCAAAGCCAATCCAATCTCACGCTGTGCCATAGCAAAACGGGTAATAGAGTCCATAATAAAAAGAACATCTTGATTTTTATCTTTAAAATATTCGGCAACACTCATAGCAGAAAAAGCTCCATACTTACGCATTAATGGAGAATCATCACTAGTTGCGACAATAATAACGGTATTTTCTAAATCACCGCCCAAGTTTTTTTGAATAAATTCAGGAACCTCACGACCCCGCTCACCAATGAGCGCAACCACTTTAACCGACGCTTCCGAACCGCGTACAATCATTCCCATCAGTGTTGATTTACCCACACCGCTTCCGGCAAAAATACCAAGTTTTTGTCCATTACCGCAGGTTAACAGTCCATCAATGCTTTTAACGCCTACAGAGAAGACCTCATCAATCATTCCCCGCTTCATTGCCTCAATGGGTGTTTTTAAAATAGGATCGCGCTTAAAGGTATGAATGGGACCTTTGCCGTCAATAGGATTCATAAAAGGATCAACTACGCGTCCTAATAGAGCATCGCCGACAGGAATACTCATGCCACCGTGATTTAAATAGACTTTGTCTCCCGTTCGAAATCCTTCAATAAAACTAAACGGGGTAATAAAAATCTTTGAACCATCAATCTCGGTGACCATACCCATGGTCTCATCTTGATTGACTTGTGATTCAATCGTAACCGTATCGCCAATGCTCACTTGTAAGCCCTCGGCAGTAATGACGGTAGAGCTAATTTTAACAACGGAACCAAATTTAATGCAGAGATCTTGTTTTTTAATGCGGTCTCTAAGTGCGCGTAACGGCATAGCTTAGTACCGTGTCCCTGCCGGAGCATTAATGAGATTGAAAAATTCCGAACGGGTCTTCTGATCTTTTTTAAACAGACCTCGCAGTGCACTCGATGTGGTAGTCGAATTAATCTTTTCAACCCCTCGCATCTCCATACACATGTGGCGTGCTTGAATCACAACAGCTACCCCCTTGGGTTTAATAGTTTGCATAATAGCTTCAGCAATCTGTTCAGTGAGCTGCTCTTGAATCTGCATACGACGTGAAAAAATATCAACCACACGAGGAATCTTAGAGAGCCCAACAACTTTCCCATCAGGAATATAAGCCACATGAGCCCGTCCGATAATCGGCAATAAATGATGCTCACATGTTGAGTAGAACTCAATATCTTTAATGAGCACCATCTCATCGTTTGAGCTGGTAAACAGAGCAGACTCTAAGACTTTTTGCGGATCTTGCTCATAACCTCCAAACATAAACTTGTACGCTTTATAGACACGCTCAGGAGTTTTAAGCAGCCCTTCACGCTTTGGATCTTCGCCTACGCTTGACATCATTGTTTTTACAGCTGCTTCAAAAGTATCTTGATTATTCTGGTTCAATATTGCCCTTTAATCATTGTGTTTAGTAAAACAATACCAAGTCATAGCTGAGGGGGTGTTGATATTGGATGGCTATAGAGGTATAATTGCGCCTATGAATCAAACTACAACAGTTGTTTTAATTACTCTGAGCTTACTCTTTTTAGGATGTGAAATGAAAAAAGAGCCGACTCAAGAGAGTTGTGATATTGAAGAAAATAGTAATGAAGTGTTTAATATTAAAGAAGCGGAGCAAAGATTGCAAGAGTTCAAGCGTGTCGTCAAAGAGACAGGGTCTGCAAAATGTTGTCAAAAATATATTGAGCATGTCATCGAACATGGCTCAGATGTACTGCACATGAAAGCCGGAATGATGGATGGTGGTTATGCTTATGGTGAAGATATCAAAAAAATTGCATCCTATGTGTTGACACTTTCCCATAGAGAGCCTATCTATCCCAAATATCTGCAAGATGGAAACATGCTTTATAACGGCAATTGCGGCGGATGTCATGGAGATGATGGTAAAGGTCTTGGCGGTGCGTACCCTGATCTGACGATACCGCTTTTTATAGGAGCCAAGCTTCGTAAAGAGAACTATATTCAAAAAATTATTGAGCTCGAGCGGGAGCTTTTAAAGGTTAAAAATGTCCAATAAATTCTCACAACTGCCACTGCAAACAGAGTTATTAAATAATTTAGAGACACTCGGTTTTACAGAAATGACGCCTATTCAGCAAGAGAGTCTCCCCCCTATTTTAGAAGGTCGTGATGTCATTGCCCAAGCAAAAACGGGAAGTGGCAAGACACTGGCGTTTGGTTTAGGAGTGCTTTCAAATTTACATGTAAGAAAATTTAGAATTCAAGCACTTGTTATCTGCCCAACACGAGAGTTGGCAGGTCAAGTTGCTGCAGAACTTCGCCGCGTGGCACGCTCTATGCATAATGTAAAAGTCTTGGAGTTATGCGGCGGCTCTCCGATGAAGAGACAGCTCCATTCACTCTCTCACGGTGCTCATATTATTGTGGGAACTCCGGGAAGGTTGCAAGCACATATTGACAAAGAGTCCTTAAATCTTGAAAATGTGAATACTCTTGTTTTAGATGAAGCCGATAGAATGCTTGATATGGGATTTTATGATGATATTATCAGCATCATTGAAGCCGTACCTGCGCAACGACAGACCCTTCTTTTTTCAGCGACATTTTCACAGGAGATTAAAACCTTAGCGCAGGGTATTTTAAATGACCCCATTAATATACATGTAAAAAGTGAAACTATTCCCAATCAGATTAAGCAAGTGTTTTACAATTGTAGCGATGACCTTCGCCGTAAAGCGCTTTTCTTAGTACTAGCAAACTACCAAAAAGAGCGCGTCATCATCTTTTGTAACACGAAAATAGCCTGTGATGAGATTGCCGATAAGCTCTATGATAACGGCATTGATGCTCTTGCTATTCATAGTGATTTGGAACAGTTTGACCGCGATGAGACTTTGACACTCTTTACTAACGGGAGCTGTAATGTTTTAGTAGCAACCGATGTTGCGGCACGTGGTTTAGACATTGAAGCGGTCGATATGGTACTCAATTATGAGTTACCCTTTGATATTGAAGTCTATGTTCACCGTATTGGTCGTACGGGACGCGCCGAGAAAGAGGGCTTGGCAGTTAGCTTGTGCGGTGGAGATGAAGATATTCTTAATTTCATGGACAATATTACATGTAAAAACCTCAATGAACTTGATGATAAAGCTGACTACAGAGTGCGCTCTAAAATGAGTACCCTTTTCATCTCCGGTGGAAAAAAAGATAAACTCCGCCCAGGTGATATTGTAGGTGCCCTCACCGCTGATAAGAGTATTGCCGGAAACCAAATTGGAAATATTAAAGTGTATGATAAATACGCCTATGTTGCCGTTCCTAATGAAATAGCAAAAAAAGCTTTGAACATACTGCAAACGGGAAATATTAAAGGACGGGAATTCCGAGTGAGAACTATTAAGGTTTAATTTAGAAAACAATACAAAGGAAAAAAATGGTTGATAAAGCCTGTGATAATAAAAAATGCATGAAACATGAAGAGTGTGCCCGCTATGAGGCATGGCTAAATGGTGATCAAAATTATAAAACATTTAAAGGGACTGAGCACAAAGGTTGTGGTCAGTTCATACAAAAAAAGTAAGCTTATGAAATGGCTATTCTTAACACTATTTACACCGATATTTCTTAGAGCAACCAACCTTGGTAATGAAGAATTAAGTGATATCTTCCTTGAAGGACTCCTATTTATTGCTGTTTTTGCTGTGATGTCGATTATCTCTTTCATCGTTTCAAAAAAGCAAGCGAAAAAATATTTACAAAAAAATCTAACATCACAATTACGTGAAAAAAAGACGCTTCAAACAAGTTCTGTCAACGACATAGACAATAGAATCACAGAGTTATCCAAACTAGTAGATGATGGACTCCTTACCGAGGAAGAGTACCAAATGTTGAAGCAAGCGAAAGAGTCAGCCTAGAGTAACGATTAAGATTAACACACTTGTCCGGGCAGACAGTCTGTGGCTTTGCCTTCATCATCACTGCAGTCCTCTCCGGGCAGACAGTCTGTGGCTTTGCCTTCATCATCACTGCAGTCCTCTCCGGGC
>CAYZUN010000073.1:0-4275 GCA_964481625.1 uncultured Sulfurimonas sp. | reverse complement strand
GACAGTCTGTGGCTTTGCCTTCATCATCACTGCAGTCCTCTCCGGGCAGACAGTCCAGCGTCTCTTCTAAAGCCGCCATGGTTTCATCAAGATGATCCTGAGCCTCTTCAGCTTGAACAAGTATATTTCCTATAACAGCTTCCATCGCTTCATCAAAATTTAAATCTGTTGGTCTTGCAGGAACAGTGGCAAGTAAAACAGTAGCATCTTCAGGGATTGTGATACCATTTGATGGATCTTTGTCACTGTCTATTGTCTGTAAAAGCTGTGCTACGTTAAGAGCTGCTTCATCATTGTTTGGAAAAAGAGATGAAGGTGTTACTACCCCTTCTGCATCACAAGTACCGAGCTCATATTCTCCAATTGAAAAGGTAACCTTATCACCCTCTTCACAAGTATAACCACCGGCAATACCTAAATCTCCAGTAACTCCACTTAAACCTGACGAAGCACAAAAATAATCCATGCCATCTACCTCAGAATCATAAAAGACACCTCTAACTAACTCCTTTGTGCTCGTCTCACTATCGCTTCCTGAACTACATCCACTAAATAAAAGCAGTGCCGCCGTTGCGATAAAAATAAAATACCTATCCATAAAAAATCTCCATCTTCACTATTTTTGTAAAAACATTACTTTGCTAAATAAATTATAGTAGCACATCATAAAGAGAATATTAGCATTATTTTGGTATTATTGCGCAAAATATTATAGTGATGCTTTTACATGTATTTTGTAGTAATCGCGTCAAACCAAAGGAAACCAATGGACATTAAGACAAATAAGATTGATAGTGCAAATGCAGAAATTACAGGAACAATCCTTAACTTAGAGATTGAAGCAAACGTAGAAAAAATTGCTAAACAATTAGCAAAAACAACCAAAGTTGCAGGTTTTAGAAAAGGTAAAGTACCTGTAAGTGCTGTCAAAAAACAGTACGGTGAGCGTTTAGTTCAAGATGCAGAAGCGGAAGCACTTCGTGATCTTTTAAGCAAAGGTCTTGATGAAATGAATATTGCTAACGATTCACTTATTGGTGAGCCTCAAATTTCTAAATTTGATAAAGGCGAAGAGAGCATCGAAGTTGAAGTAAAAATTGCTATTCGTCCTGAAGTAGAGCTTGGCGATTACGCTGCATTAGTCCCGGATTTCAAAAAACCTCGTATTATGTCTAAAGAGATTAACGAGCGTATTGAAGAACTTGCAAGTGCACAAGCTGAGCTGATAGACATAGAAGAAGACCGCGCTCTTGTTGATGGTGATACCGCGGTAATTAACTTTGAAGGTTCTGTTGATGGTGAAGTTTTTGAAGGCGGTACTGCTGAGAATTTCGCACTTCGTTTAGGTTCAAATCAATTCATTCCAGGGTTTGAGGAGCAAGTTGTCGGTATGAAAAAAGATGAGGAAAAAACTGTTAAAGTGACATTCCCTGAGAATTACGGAGGAGAGAAACTTGCAGGTAAAGATGCAGAGTTTAAAGTAAAAGTAAACGGTATTCAGACTAAAGCTGAGGTTACTATTGATGATGAACTTGCTAAAAAAATGCTTCCGGGTGAAGAAGATGCGACTCTTGAAGGACTTCAAGCAAAAGTAAAAGAGCAGATCTTAACTGAAAAACTTACGAAACTTTACAATGATGAATTAAAGCCGTCACTTTTAGAAATGCTTGTAGATAAGACTGAACTATCACTTCCGGCATTTGTAGTGGAACAAGAGATGGATATGGCGCTTAACAAAAAAGCGGGTGAGATGAAAGAAGAAGAGCTTAGTGAGCTTAAAGAAAATGCTGAAAAAGTAAAAGAGCTACGAGAGTCACTTCGTGAAGATGCTGCGCGTTCTGTTAAAGCAACATTTATTATTGATGCATTAGCCAAAAAAGAAGCCGTTCAAATAGAAGAACAAGAAGTGATGCAAACTATTTACTATGAAGCAATGCAGATGGGTCAAGATCCACAAGCGGCTTACAAACATTACCAAGAATCAGGCTACCTTCCTGCAATTCAGATGGCAATGGTTGAAGACAAAGTACTTAGTAAACTGTTAAACACTAAAATTGAGAAGTAACGTATGAGTTATATTCCCTATGTAGTAGAAAAAACGGGGCGTGGTGAGCGCTCTTATGACATCTACTCACGTCTTTTAAAAGACCGTATTATTATGCTAAGCGGTGAAGTCAACGATGCCGTGGCATCATCAATTATTGCGCAGATGCTTTTTTTAGAAGCGGAAGATCCTGAAAAAGATATCTACTTTTATATTAATTCACCCGGCGGTGTTGTTACTGCCGGTATGGCAATGTATGACACAATGAACTATATTCGTCCCGATATTGTGACGATTTGTGTTGGTCAAGCTGCATCTATGGGAGCATTTTTACTCAGTTCAGGCAGCAAGGGCAAGCGTTATGCATTGCCTCATGCTCGTATTATGATCCATCAGCCTCTAGGTGGTGCTCAAGGGCAAGCTACTGACATTGAAATTCAAGCCAGAGAGATCTTGCGTATAAAAGCAGAACTCAATAAGCTTTTAGCAGCCAATACCGGCCAAACCGTTAAAAAGATTGAAAAAGACACCGATCGTGATAATTTCATGAGTGCAGCAGAGTCTGTAGACTATGGCATGATTGACGAAGTGTTGACAAAGAAAGAGAAATAAACTTCACGATAGAAGGTATTGAATTATGGCAGATCAAAAAGAAACAGATGCTGCAACTGCAGCATTAGGAGAGCCTACGAGTGATATTGAAATCTTCTCAAAAGAGGTTTTAACTGCTTTAATAAAAGATAACCTTCCCCCTACTCCCAATAATTTTGGTCTCTATTTTGACAGGCATTTAGAAGATAAAAGCGCATCACTTCGTAAGCAGATCAAGGATATTTTAGAACTCGAAGAGGATAATGATGATGAGAAAAGTATTGAGCTAGAGAAACGTCTCAAAGAGGGTTTTGCCTCAATAAAAAACATTCTGCAAGTCTCAGCAACACTCTATAAAAATATGACACTCATGACTAAAGTTTTAGAAAACAGCAAAAAAGAACTCTCAGAAAATCCGGAGCAAAAATCTGCAACCTTAGCTGTTGATGCGCTTGAGAAAGATATTGGAAAACTCAACGATATCTTAAAAAAGCAGATAACACACATGAAGCGGCTCTATGGCGAGACTGCTGCCATTGTTAAAAATGTTGAAAATGAGACCATTTTTGATAACCGTTACGGTATTCATAATAAGCGTTTTTTAATTTCGAAATTAGAGCAAGAAATTAATTTAGTAGTTGAATTCAAACACAAGAGTTCATTTTTAGCCATTGAGCTTGCAGACTCATTGAAGCAGACTATGGAGAGTGAAAAATCACTCTTCTTAGTCACTCGAACTATTGCAAGACTTTTAATGAAAACATCACGTCGTAGTGATATTGTGGCTCATTACGGTGATGGTGTCTTTATGATGATATTAAAACATACTGACCTAGAGAGTGCTAAAAAAGCTGCAGATCGCCTTTTTGACTTGATTGATTCAAGTAACTTTTTTCTTGCGGAAGAGGAAATTCATTTAAAGTCTGCCATTGGAGTTGCTGAAGTGCTACCAAGTTTCACGGCAGAAGAGGTTCTCGTATACGCACTCGATGCGATGAAAAAAGCTGGTTTAGATGACAAAACGCCTTACATTGTTCACAATAGTGAGCATAGATAAACTATGACGCTAGACATAATAGTCTACCCGGACAGACGTCTAAAATTAAAGTCTGAAGATGTGACAAAATTTGATGATCTGCTACATCAATTTTTAGATGATATGTATGACACCATGATGAGTTCTAATGGAATTGGTCTTGCTGCCATTCAAATAGCACGTCCCATCAATGTACTCATTATTAATATTCCGGATGATGATAAACAGTCACGGGAGAATTTACTAGAGATTATTAATCCAAAAATTATTGATTCAAGCGGACTGCAGTTTTATCAAGAAGGATGCCTTTCGGTTCCGGGTTTTTATGAAGATATTGAGCGTTATGAAAATGTTACTGTAGAGTATCATAATCGTGAAGGCGACGTCTGTTCACTCAACGCAGAGGGACTCTTAAGCGTCGCCATTCAACATGAGATTGATCATCTTTTGGGAAAACTCTTTATTGAGAAACTCTCTTATTCACGTCGAAAAAAATTTGAAAAAGAGTACAAAAAAGCTCAAAAAGAGAAAAAAGTCACTTAGTGGTACTTCAATATGAATACTGTTACCCTCTTTCAAAAGATTTTTAACTCTAAAGAGAGTG
>CAYZUN010000072.1:0-11835 GCA_964481625.1 uncultured Sulfurimonas sp. | reverse complement strand
TAACATCAAGCTTACGATCTCTGTATTTAAAACGCTCATAATCACTGAGTGCAACATCTTTCCAGCTCGATTTGGCATGACGCACTAAACAGAGATGCTTTGTACCCATATCTATCTACCCGCTTTCAAAAGATTTTGCGCTATTTGTGCTATTGCTTCCGGGGTGATCTCTTTGATGGAAAAATCTTGCTTATTAAGTTTGTATGGGTCAACTTGGGAAGGCGATTTCACTACTTTATTAATCTCTGTCACATGAACACGTGAAATTGGTGTTGGTCCAAAAATGGTGACACTTGGCCGATTCATTGCCCATGCCATATGTGTGGGTCCGGTATCATTTCCAATCAACAGATCAGACTTGGCAATGACTGCTTTTAATTCATTGAGGTTTAGCTTAGGAAGCATGGTTGCTGACTCTGAATGTGCCGCAATCCACTCAGCACGCTCACGTTCTTCTTCACCTCCCCAGACAATCAAGCAATTTACATGTAACAGATCTGCCAACTTGGCAAAAAGCTCTTTAGGGTAATTACGGCTATCCCACGTTGAACCAATAACAAAGATGACATTCATTTCTTTCATATAGCTGTCAAATACAAATGACTCACCACTATAAAAGAGAAAAGGCTGTTTATTAATAGCCTCCTCATGAGTCACCTCAAAATTGAGCGCAGAAGCTACTACATTGATATTACGATCAACGGTATTCTCATGGTAAGGAATATCAAAACTGTGTTTGTAAAAGAGTGCCGCCACCGATTCGCGTGTACTATTTTTGTCAAAACCGCAGGTATTACTCCCAATCAGCTTTGAGACAATTGCAGATTTAAGCAAACCCTGCATATCGATAATGACGTCATAAGACCCCAAGCCTCGCAATTTTTTAATTAAAGCCATAAATTCAGAGATGCTTTTTGTCTTTTTAATTGCTTTAATGTTGACCGTATGGATGGCATTGATATCAGGATTTCCCTCAAGTACGCCCTTAAAAGCCTTCTCACAGACCCAGTCAATTTGAGCATCTTTACAGTGCTTTTTAATAAACTGCAATACAATGGCGGCATGGGCAATATCACCCATAGCGCTCAGTTTAATAATAGCAATTTTCATACAGGGTCCTCACAATACTTTAACACCATTTTATCATTTTTTTTAAAAGTAATCACTACAATATGAAAATGAAAAGTTTTTTACCCAAACCATCTATTATGACATCAAAACTGTGGCTCTACCTGAAGATCAATCTACTCTTTAGCACACTGCTGTATTTTATGTTCATGACTTTAAACCCTAGCTATGACGTCAGTACCTTTCTTTTTACACTTTTTGCATCACTTTCAACCGTTGCCACCATCTATCTGATTTTTGCCATCTTTTTACTGCCGTTTATCTACATTAAAAGAAGTAGCTTCTATCTCGCTTTTACACTAGTCGTTGCAGCAAACTTCCTGATTCTAGCAGATTTTTTTATCTTCAGACTCTACAAGATGCACATTAATCCCATGGTCTTAAACATCGTCTTCTCCCCTGCGGCACAAGAGAGCGTCCATATCGGAATTATTCCAACCCTCTCTATTGGCGGTGCTATTATTGCTTTTATTATTTTAGAACTTTTTTTACTCAAAAAGGTCACAGCTTTAGATGATGACAGAGCACTTCATCTTAATAAAAGAAGCAAGCTCCTCTTTGTTTTACCACTCTTTATCATCATTATTACCGAGAAAGTTACCTTCGGTGTTGCATCACTTCAAAACAACACAAAACTGGTACAAAAAGCCCGTATTATTCCTCTTTATCAGCCTTTGACCTTTAATCGCATTGCTAAAAGGCATTTTGGCTATATTCCACCAAAAAAACTCCCCTCTTTAGCCAAAGACTCGTCACTTCAGTATCCGTTAAAACCTTTAAAGTATCAAGAAACACACTCCCCGCCAAACATATTTATCTTCGGCTCAGATGCGACACGTACGGATATGGTCACACAAGAGATCATGCCTAACGTCTTTAACTTCTCTAAAGAAGCACTCGATTTTAAAAAGCACTACAGTGGCGGCAACACAACGCGTTTTGGACTCTTTTCACTTTTTTACGGTCTTAATGCAACCTACTGGTTCGCTTTTTTAGATGAACAAAAAGGTTCCCTGCTCTTTGATGCACTGTTGCATCAGGACTATAACATCAACATCACCAACAGTACCGATTTGAGATGGCCTGAGTTTCGCCAGACTGCTTTTGTTAACATAAATGACAAAATCAAAGATGCATTTAAAGGGGAACCGTGGGAAAAAGACAGACAGAGTGCTGAGTATTTTAAACAGTGGCTAGAAGAGCAAAATAGTAGTAAACCTATCTTCTCGTTTGTCTTTTTTGACGCACCGCACGGCCCATATTCCTATCCACAGGAGCAGGCAAAGTTTCTGCCGGATAATGGCGGTGTCATCAACTACATGACCTTAAAAGAGAACGATGCACCAATCCTTTTAAATATGTATAAAAATGCCAACCACTATGTCGATGGGCTCTTTAAAGAGCTCTTCGATGTGCTCAAAACCAAGGGTCTTTATGAGAACTCGATTATTATATTGACATCAGACCATGGCGAAGAGTTTTATGAGTTTGGAAATTTTGGACATAACAGTTCATTTAGTGATGCACAGACCAACTCATTTCTACTCATTAAAATTCCGGGGATGGAACCTAGAATCATCACAAACCTCACCAGCCACATCGATATTGTTCCTTTTATTATGCAGCGTATTGGTGTTAGCAATGATATAAGCGACTACTCTAATGGTGTTGACTTGCTAGAGGGGAACCGAAAGAGTCTTTCTATTTCAAATTGGAATAACTACGCCATTAAGACAAAAGAGAATGTCGTTGTCTTCTCAAAAAAACCGAGTGCCCTGCTAGCACCTGAGGTTAGAAATAACAGTGATTATCAAGTAGCTGAAGATAAAACACTTGATGAATTTAACCCTCTAATTTTAAAATCATTACAAGAGAGTTCTGCTTTTTTTAAATAAGAGAGAAGTACTCTGCCAAACAGACTAGCCAGACAACAACAAAGATACTAATGCTCAAAAAGACGATGGTGCTTCCGACATCTTTTGCACGTCCTGCCATAGCATGATGCTCTAACGTTACCAAATCAACAACACGTTCAATGGCACTGTTAATAACTTCAGCAAGCAACATCCCCATAAGCGTCATAAACATTAGCAGTTTATGCGTTAATGAAATATCTAATACCAATAGAAGTGGCAGTAAAATGATGGCTATAACAAGCTCTATTTTAAATGAAGTCTCATGAGTTATGACATCTTTAAGACCATTAAGTGCATAAGTAGTGTTTTTAAAAAAATGATATTTAGGTTGATTTCTCAATAGATTCCTTTTTTACATGTAGATTTCGGGGTATTGTGCTTTCCAACGCCTGTGACACCAGAACCAGTATTCTGGAACACGGCGTATCTCATTCTCAAGCCATGTTGCCTGTGCCTGAGTTGCTTTTAAAATGTCTGCCTCGGCAGCATCACTCTTTTTGACCTCAATAGGCTCATAAAATGTAATGGCATAACTATCATCCTCTTTAGGGTGAATCAGCAGTGGAATAATCACGGCATTATACTTTCGTGCTAAAAAAGCGGGAGCCGGAGTTTGGCGAATCTCTTTTCCAAAAAAATTCACAATAATTCCATCTTTTGCTTTAACATTTTGATCGATCATCAACGAGATACTCTCAGCGTTTTTTACTGCTTTGTTCAAGTGGCGAATCGCACCGCGTTTCTCAAAAAGCTTCATAGTGAAACGCTCTCGTGCTTCGAGTAGGTATCTGTCAAAATAGCTGTTTTTCAGTGCTTTATAAACTGAACTTGAGGAAGAGACCGTTCCCGAAATAACGGCACCTTCAAGTTCCCAGTTACCATAATGGGCGGTTACAAAAATAATGGGGCGGTTTTGCTCTTTTGCAGAATCTACAATCTCAATATTAACCAGTTCAACATTATTGGCAATCGTTTCAATATTGCTATGACTGTTCTCCATGACTTGCAAAATATTCAAAAAAAGATTGTCATAACATTCTCGTCCTATGATTTCTATTTGCTCTTGTGAAAATTCTTCATCAAAAGCAAATTTCAGGTTCTGATGAATGACACGTTTATGTTTTGCATCAACAGCATAAAGCACACGAGCTATAAAAAGAAAAAAACCACGACGCGCACGACCTGGCAGTAGAAAAAAGATCGATTCAAAAAATTTAAAAAAATAAAAACTGATCAAACAATAGCCTATTTATAAAGTTTGTTGTTATAGATATGATGCAGTGAGACAATAAATGCCAACAGATCTTTCTCTAACTCAGCATCTGACTCACGCTCCACTAAGCGCTTTTCAACATAATTAAATGTCTGAGGCTTCATACCTTCTCGAAGCACCGCTACCGTATTATCAACACGCAGTGCGTACGTTGAGTTAAACTGCATTAAGGAGAGGTTCTGCTTTTTATCATTAAAGATCGAATGCCCCATAATTGGGTAATTCAAGTCCATACCCATTAAGTCCAGTGCCGTTGCCATCACATCAGGCTGTGTTGAAATCTTATCATAAATCTGTGGTGTCACACCATCTGCCAAGATTAATCCCGGAACATGAAACATATCTACAGGAACAACATCATCCCCATAGACACGGACATTGTGATCGGAAAGAATTACAAACACCGTATCTTTATAATAGGCCTCTTTTCGTGCATCGTCAATAAACTTTCCAATGGCAAAATCTGCATATTTAATCGCATTTTTAACACTCTTTTTCTCTACACCATCAATCAGTTCAAACTTGCCCTCAGGAAAATCAAACGGCGCATGATTTGAAGTAGAGAAGATCAGTGCCGCAAAGTTTTTATTCTTTGCATGGAGTGCTTTAAACTCTTCATTGGCACGGTCTGCTACTTCATGATCACAGACGCCCCAAGTACCGACATATTGAGGATTTTTAAACTTTGGCTCATCAATAATCTCATCAAAACCGTTGCCTAAAAACCAGCCTTTCATATTATCAAAACGACTCTCACCTCCATAAAGAAACATTGTCTTATATCCAAAGGGCTCTAACAGTGAAGAGAGTGTAAAAAAGTCACTCTGTGACTTGTTACGTTTTAAGACCCCTTTACCCGGAATGGAAAAGTTGCCCGACACTACGCCGGCAATTCCGCGAATACTGCGGGTTCCGTTAGAGTAGAGATCTTTAAATAAAATTCCCTCCGATGAGAGCCGATTAAACTCAGGCGTAATCCCTGCTTCACCACCGACAGATTCAACAAACTGTGCCCCCATGCTCTCTTGTAGAAAAATCACTAAGTTTTTAGGCTTTTGCCTTTTAAAATGTGTTGAAACCAGTCGTGAGAGTGGTGAACTTTCATCACCGCCTTCAATATTGAGCCGCTTTTTCATCCGACTTAATGCCTCTGCAGCATCCATCTTTCCATATTTACTAAGAAGTTTGCCTTCTCCATATTTTTTATTGGCATAGATAGCATAAGCAATACTGTAAGGAGTATTTTTAGTGATCTCATTAACAATACGATTGGTCGAGTACATCGCATCAGAGATGTTTGCCGGACGGTGTCCTAACGAAGAACGAATGCCTAAAAGCAATAGCAGTGCTAACGGCAAGAAGAACATCGCACGTTTAAAGTACGACATTTCAAATACCTCTAAAAAAGCATCCCCTGTAATTTTTAAATACATGTAAATTGCACCGGCTATCATTGCAATGGCAATAATAAACTCAAGAAGATAATCAGCAAATAACATCGCAAAGACCTCTTTTGGGTACTCTAAGTACTCCACAAAAAGATAATTTGGCCGGACATCATACTGGGCAAAAAATGGAAACGTTGCATTTTCTAAATAGATTACAACTCCCACAACTACCAATAAATAGTATTTTATAAACCCTGCACTAAAACGTTTGATGCGATTAGGGCTTAAGGTCAGCAACAGTACCGGAATCACAAAAAGCATGGAGGTAAAGATGATATCCATGCGCAGACCATAGATAAACGTCATCCAATAGTTGACGTCCTCACCTTTAAATCGGTCAAAATACAGAACAAATAGTGTCAGTCTACCCACAGAAAAAAGTATTAATGTTGCTACATAATATTTCAATAGCAATTTGATAAGAATCATTCACATCCTTTAAAGGCGCAATTATACTATAATGTCATTAATGAAAAAGGGTTGGGCAGTTAGGTAAATGGTGGATTTAAAAAATATTTTCAGATGGGATGAGTTTTCTGATCAGCCTCATGTCATTCGCGACAGAGCCGCACGTCAAATCATCAATAAAATGACCCGCTTCGCCCAACTCAAACTACTGCTTATTAATCTCATAATGCTGCCTCTGGTTTTGTTACGTTTTGTTTTCGCTCTCTTTGAAAGTAAAAAAGTCTCGACAACCCATTTTTTCGGTATGAGTATCAATTTAGATAAAGAGCCGGAGTTGAGCAAATCATTGATTGAAGAACTTGGTGTAAAAACATTGCTCATCCGTCTGCCCCTGAGTGATATGAAAAATTTTGACGCGTATGTTGCATTTATTAAAGCGTTTCAAGAGTATGATCTGCTCATTAACATCTTGCAAGACCGTGAACATGTTGAAGATCTTAATCTTCTCAAAGATGACTTAAATACAATTTTTAAAACCTCGAAGCCCTATACATGTAAATTTCAAATTGGAAATGCCATCAACCGTAAGAAGTGGGCATTTTTCAGCATGGATGAGTACTTGGCTTTTTATGAAGTTGCCCAGAAACTCAAAACTGAGCGTTATCCTGAACTCACCTTAATCGGCTCAAGTATCATCGATTTTGAGTACCACTACACCGTCCGAACCCTCTTTAATTTCTACCGGGTTCATTACGACATCTTCAGTTCCCTGCTCTACGTTGACCGTCGCGGTGCACCTGAAAACACGCAGATGGGACTAAACCTCACCAAAAAGATCAAACTGCTCTACGCCATAATGACACTGAGTTCCAAAACGCAAAACAGACTTATTATTACTGAGGCAAACTGGCCACGCTCTAACACTGTACCTTACGCACCTACCTCTGAAAAAGAGTGTGTCGGTGACGATGAATATGACGCTTATATGGTTCGTTACTACCTTTTAGCACTGGGAACAGGAATGGTTGAAAGTGTCTACTGGCATCAACTTATTGCTCCAGGCTATGGACTGGTTGACAATCGAGAAGGCATTAAAAAACACAGAGCTTTTGAGGCTTTTAAGACAATGCTTTCATTTATTGATGACAGTGAGGTTATCTCGTTTGAGCTAAACAGTGATATCTATCAATTTACATGTAAAAAAGGCGGTACTACAATCAAAGCACTCTGGTCACAAAAAAAACAGACTCAAACATTTCATAATGCTGCCGTCTACTCAATGTACCATAATCAAATTGATGCAACCGATGTCGTTATTGGAAATGATGTTATTTATGTTGTAGAGGATTACTAAAAATGCTTCGTTCAATTAATCGTAAAGCCGTTGTTTTTACCTTTTACACTATGGCTCTGTTAGTTTTTACCCGCGTAATTATTCTGCTCTATTTTGGTTCAGAGCAAAATCCAAGCAGCTCCGAACTGCTCAATCTGTTTGTAATGGGATTTCGTTTTGACCTGAAACTCATCGCCACCATATTGCTAATTTTTCTCTATGTTCCCGGCTTATTTTTTCTCTTTTTTAGAAAGAGTAAATTTTTACATGTAGAACGTATTTTACTCTTCATTCTCTTTTTAATCCTGAGTATCTTTAGCTTCATTGAGTTTGGGTACTACCTCTTTTTTGGTAATGCAATTGATCTGCTGATTTTTGGTATTGCCGATGATGGCACCGTAGCAGTTATTAGCAGTATTTTAGGGGATTGGCGTCTAATTTTACTCACTTTTTTAAGCACCCTCTTCTTAGCAGGAAGCAGTTATCTTCACTTTAAGAAGCAGCATCAAAAAATAGTCATCAACAACACAACAAAATTAGGCAAAGAGTATGCGCAAGCCATTGGAATCATTCTACTGCTTGCCGTACTCGCACGAGGAAGTTTAGACACCTTTCCACTCTCAAGAAAAGTAATGAATACCAATGACAACGCCTTTTTAAACACCTTAGTCTTAAACCCGGTATGGCACTTCTACTATGCGGTTAAAGACCGCGACGAGAACGACTTTACCCTAACCAGTAAAAAAATTCTTAAAATTGCTAAGGTTAAAAATATCGATGAACTGATGCAGCGCGCCGGCTACAGTAATGAAAATCCGCTCAAACGCGTTACTCCAGAGAATCCACTTTTACAAATAAAACCGCCGCATGTTATTTTTGTACTCAAAGAGGGGTGGTCAACACATCCGGCATTAGACCATAGCAGGGACAATAACATCTTAGGTGAGTTTGCCAAACATGCTCAACAAGACTACTTTTATAAGAGCTTTTTCTCTAACGCTTACGGCACCAATCCGACCATTGAAAACCTTTTGCTAAACAGTCCCATCAAAGGAATCTCACAATCACGTGCTACTAAAATATCCTTTTCACTCTCAAGCATTCTGCCGTTTAAAGAAAAAGGTTACAGCATCCACTTTTTAAGCGGTGGCAGCAGTGCATGGCGAAATCACAATCAATTCTGGCCGCGACAAGGATTTGATGATTACATTGGACGATCAACCCTTGAAAAGCATTTTAAAGTGGAATGCGACAATCCATGGGGAATTTATGACGAGTACCTTTTTGAGTATCTCAAAGAGAGTATAATCGCCCATGATAAAGAGAAGAAACCATCATTTACCTTTGTACTCACCACCAATAACCATACTCCGATCAGACTGCCAGAAAGTTTTAAAGACCCTAAGTTTGATCTTGAAAAACTGGGCTTTGCCGCCAATGACACCCTGCGTTATAACATGCTGTGCGGCTACCGCTATCAAACTGATGCCTTTGGAAAATTTTTAACATGGCTGAAATCATCCTCCATGAGTGAGAACGTCATTGTTGTTGCTACGGGTGACCATATTTTAAAAGGGTATGATGACTACTTTACGCCAAAGATGCAGTACCTGAAATACGCCGTTCCGGCATATTTCTATGTACCCCAGCAGTACGACAGACTACGCTATATTCCCGAAGAGATAGCAGGCTCTCATGAAGACCTTTTTCCGACTCTTGACGAACTTGCCCTCTCGCAAAGCAGTTACTACAATTTCGGTACACCGATTATGTATAAAAAACTTGAGAGTTCTTTTGGGTGGAATGAACAAGATCGATTTGTTTTTCAAGACGGTGTCGTCACAAGCAATCTCAAAATGTACTCTTGGGAAAATGAGAATGATGAGCGACGTTATTTACATGTAAATCCGTCTGCACTCAGTGATGAAAAAGCCAAACGAATAGAGAGAAATCATAATCAGATACTCTTAAAAAAATATCTCTTGATTAAAGAGTATGAGGATGAACGGTAAGCTTTTTACTTTTTAAATTCAGTCTTTCTTTTATGTAAAAAAAGAAAGACCTTACTTTAGCCATTATTGAAGTTATAATATCAATATTTATGCCAAAAAACTTTAATGATTTTTTACTAATACCTTGCTCTTTTAAATACTTTACAATGTCTCTGTTTCCAAAAATTGAAGCAAATATAATAGGGTTGCCTTCAATGTTTGCACCGCATTGCACCAATAACTCAACCATCTCTAGGTTACCTTTAAAACAGACCCCATCGAGTGGAGTCTGTCCTCTTGCATTTCTTTTATTTAAATCAGCACCATTATCAATAAGCATTTTTGCAGTTAAGAGATGCCCTCTATAGGTTGATAGCATAAGCAACGTGTCATCATTATGTGTACAAAGATCAACATTCATGCCATAACTAATCATCTTTTCCAGTTCTAGCGTATTACCGTCTCTAGCAAAATCAAGTGCCATTAACTGAAGTTCGGCATACCTGTCTTCTTCAGCTTGTGATATTGCAGCTGACATTATAGAGCCTTTTTCACACCGTCTGCGTATGCTTGTGATACTTTTTCATAAAGTGCTAATTGTCTATCAATAATCTCTTGTGGTACACCTTTCATAGCAGCTGCAATATTACTAAAAAGCTGATTTTTCTGATCTTGACTCATTAGATTAAATAAAGCTCTTGGTTGTGAATAATGATCATTGCCCTCAGTTCTATCATATCTATCTGCATCACCGTCAATACTTAAAGCCGGCTCATTATACTTAGCATCCTCTTGTGGCCCACCTAAACTATTTGGCTCATAGTTTACAGCAGCTTTTTTTTCTATATCAGAAAAATTCATAGAACCGTCAGCATGATAGTTATTTACTTCATTTAACGGTCTGTTAATAGGTAACATCTCGTAATGGGTACCTACTCTATATCTATGTGCATCAGGATATGAGAATGCTCTAGCTTGTAACATTTTATCCGGTGACAATCCAATTCCGGGTACTGAGTTTGATGGACTAAAAGAAGCTTGTTCAACTTCATTAAAATAGTTGTTTGGATTTCTGTTTAACTCTAAAACTCCAACATCAATTAATGGATAATCTTTATGTGGCCATACTTTAGTGACATCAAAAGGATTATGAACATGATTTTCAGCCTGCTCTTTTGTCATAATCTGTACCTTCATATCCCATTTTGGAAAGTCACCGTTTTCTATAGCTTCGTAAAGATCTCTTTGTGAACTCTCTCTATCATCTCCAACAACTTTAGCAGCCTCTTGGTTTGTCATAGTTTTAATACCTTGCTGGGTTTTGAAGTGGAATTTAACCCAAAATCTTTCATTCTCACTGTTAATAAAACTATAGGTGTGCGAACCATAACCATTTACATGTCTGTAGTCCGTTGGAAGACCGCGATCAGAGAATAAAATAGTGGTTTGATGAAGACTCTCAGGTGTTGCAGACCAAAAGTCCCACATTCCAGTGCTCCATCTCATATTTGTTCTAGGATCTCTTTTTTGTGTATGTATAAAATCAGGAAATTTATAGGGATCAGCTATGAAAAATACAGGTGTATTATTTCCAACTAAATCCCAATTTCCTTCTTGTGTATAAAATTTAAGTGCAAATCCCCGTACATCTCTTTCCGCATCAGCTGCACCTTTTTCACCTGCAACTGTTGAAAAACGGATAAACATAGGAGTCTGTTTTCCCACACCTGAAAATATATCTGCTTTTGTATATTTAGTAATATCATGCGTTATAGTTAGGGTTCCATGAGCACCGGAACCTTTTGCATGAACTGCACGTTCAGGTATTCTTTCTCTATTTTGATGTGCTAATTTTTCTATTAAATAATAATCCTGCATTAAAACCGGACCATTTCTTCCCGCCGTTAATGAATCTTGATTACTTCCTATTGGATTACCTGCTGTTGAAGTCAACTGTTTCATCTTTAGTTCCTTTTGATTTTATGTAAGTATAGGATTATCTTTTCCGTAAGAAATTATGTCATAACAAAACTTAAAGGAAAATAATTATCTTTTAGTAATTAATATCATAATTATTTTAATATTAATGAAAACAAATTATATCTAATTAATAGTGTGGAAAGCATGAAAAAGTCTTTTTGAAGTAGATTTAAATAAAAATGGTACCGATACCTAAGCAGTGAGACACAACTTAACAATACACTCTCACTAAAATCATACCCTTCATGTTATAATAGTACCATTATATGAGGTGAGGCTATTTAATGAATTCCATTTTAAAACTAATCGGCAGAGATAAGGAGCTTTTTTCAACAGACATTTTGTCTCATGAAGATGA
>CAYZUN010000071.1:0-12165 GCA_964481625.1 uncultured Sulfurimonas sp. | reverse complement strand
CTACATTTTTGAAGCTTTTACCTTTTCTAGATTCTAGTTCATGAAGTGCTTGTTTAGTCTTCTTATTTGGTATTTTTAATTCAAATGGTAATCCTTTATTTAAAACTATCATGTTGTTAAATACACTTATTGCTTGAGAGTAGTTAAGTCCCATTTGACTTAAAATTTCTTTTGCTTGACGATAACTTGTCTCTTCAACTCGTATTGTTGTTTGCGTTTTCATGATAACTCCAATTATTTAGTTTTCTCTATTATATCCCATTTTGAATACAAAATCAATATTTTCTTTGTTAAAGGGTTTGGAACTTGGAGGATAACTATTTATTCAAGGAATATAGTTTCTAAATTTAACTCTATCTTTTCATTAATCCACCCCCAACCACAAAAAAGGTATAATTCTCTTAACTAATCTGTAACAAAGAGACCAATGAAAGAGATCATCAAACTATTACGGCCGCATCAGTATGTTAAAAATATTTTTATTTTTGCACCGTTACTTTTTTCCTTTTCTACAGACACCATGCTCATACTTAAAAGCATTGTTGCATTTGTTCTCTTCTGTCTTGTTGCAAGCAGCATCTATGTTTTTAACGACTTATTAGATATTGAAGAAGACCGCAAACATCCCAAGAAACAGTTTCGACCACTGGCTTCTGGAACCGTTAGCAAAAATCAAGCAATAAAACTAATACTACTATTTTCCATTGTTCCGTTAACTATTGCACTCATTTTTAATTATGAATTTTTCATAATTTTAGTAATCTATTTTGTTATGAACCTGCTCTACTCATTAAAGCTCAAGCACTTCTCAATCATTGACATCTTCATTATTGCAATAGGTTTTGTATTACGTCTGTTTGCAGGTTCAGCGGTGGACGACATTGAACTTTCCATGTGGATTGTCATTGTGACCTTCCTTTTAGCACTCTTTTTAGCACTTGCCAAACGGCGTGATGATGTATTGCTTTCACTTAAAGGTAAAGAGACCCGAAAAAACATCGACGGCTACAACTTAGAATTTGTCAATGCGGGTATGGTACTCATGTCTGGAGTTATCATTGTCAGCTACATTTTCTATACCGTTTCAGATGCCGTCATTGCACGTTTAAACACCGATTATCTCTACACAACTGCCTTTTTTGTCATTTTGGGCATCATGCGCTACATGCAGATTGCTTTTGTTGAAGAGCAGAGCGGCAGTCCGACCAAAATTGTCCTAAAAGACCGTTTTTTGCAATTGACCATTTTATTTTGGCTTGCTAGTTTCTATTTAATAGTAAAACTCTAAATGCTTGCGGTTCGCTACATCATTTTTGCAGTGTTCGCCACACTTGCAAATCTGCTGTTTCAATACACTAGTTTCGCGCTTTATGGTGGATTTGGTTCACTTTATGTCGCCATGTTTTTTGGTACACTCGCCGGATTAGTGTTAAAATACATTCTCGATAAAAAATACATCTTTTTTCATACACCAAAAAGTAAAAAAGATGATGGGAAAAAGTTTATGCTCTACAGCTTAATGGGTCTCTTTACAACCTTTATTTTCTGGGGCTTTGAGATTGGTTTTGATATGTTGTTTGAGAATGGAAATGCCAAATATTTAGGTGCCGTAATTGGTCTAAGCATTGGCTACATTGTCAAATATTTTTTAGATAAAACATTTGTATTTAGGAGTTAACATGAGTCTAAATAGCTGGGGAATGTACCCTAAAATTGAAAACACAAGTTTTGCTTTACACGGCAAAAAAGGCTTGCAAGAACATCTTAAGGAGGTCGATGAGTGCATTCCTTACGGTAACGGTAGAAGTTACGGTGACAGCGCACTTAACAGCCACCTCATCACCACAAAAGCTCATAACTGTTTTTTAGATTTTAATGAGAGCAAGGGTATTTTACATGTAGAGTGCGGTGTGATGCTTAGTGATATTATCACTGCCTTTGTACCGCGTGGCTGGTTTTTAAAAGTCACACCGGGAACCAAACTCATTACTGTTGGCGGTGCCATTGCGAGCGACGTGCATGGAAAGAACCATCATATAGAGGGCTGTTTTAGCGAATGTGTTATTGAGCTTAACCTGATGCTGAGTGATGGCAAAGTTCTCAACTGTTCTCATCGTAAGAACAAAAAGTTTTTCTATGCAACCTGTAGCGGTATGGGACTCACCGGAGTAATTTTAGATGCAAAAATTGCTCTTAAAAAAATTAACTCGCAGTATATTGAGCAGACCACTATTAAAACACGAAATCTCAAAGATACCTTTGATGCATTTGAGCGCTATCAAGAAAAACCCTACTCGGTTGCGTGGATTGACTGTTTGGCAAAGGGAGAGGATATTGGAAAGTGCCTGCTGATGTGCGGTGATTTTGCTAATGACGGCGATCTCAATTTTCAAGAGAAAAAGAAGCTAAATATTCCGTTTAACTTCCCTTCGTTTGCCTTAAATAAGTTCAGTGTTCAAGCCTTTAACTGGCTCTACTACAACAAAGTGCGTGAAGATATTTCACAACAAAAAGTAGATATCGACACCTTCTTTTACCCACTCGATGCTATTGACAACTGGAACCGCATCTACGGTAAAGAAGGTTTTACGCAGTACCAGTTCATCTTTGCTAAAGAGCAGAGCTATGACGGACTGCATGAAGTACTAAGCACAATTTCTGCAAGTGGAAAAGGCTCCTTTTTAGCGGTGCTTAAACTCTACGCTAAAGCAAATAAAAACTACCTCTCTTTTCCAATGGAGGGCTACTCTTTAGCCCTTGACTTCAAGATTGAACCGGGACTTTTTGAGCTGCTTGATGCCCTCGATGCCATTGTTTTAAAATATGGCGGTAGAATCTACTTAACCAAAGATGTCCGCGTTTCCAAAGAGACTTTTGAGCAAGGCTATGAGCAGATTGAGACCTTTAGAGCACTGCGAAAAGAGTACAATATGAACAAAAAATTCAATTCATTACAATCAAAAAGAGTGGAGATATAACCTATGAATAACCTACTAATTATTGGGGCAAAAAGTGACATTGCAAAAGCGATTGCTCATGCTTACGCCGACAACCACACCAATATCTGCCTAAGCGCGCGTAATGTCACTGAACTTGAAAGCTTTGCTTCTGATTTACGTATCCGTTATCGTGTTAATGTGACACTTCATGAGCTTGATGTTAGCGACACCGCGTCACATGCGCACTTTTATGAGACATTGGAGCCAAAACTCAATGGTGTTGTTGTTGCAGCAGGACACATGGTAGAACAGAGTGTTGCACAGGAGAGCTTAGAGGAGACACTAAACACTATTAATGTCAACTTTACCGGAGCCGTCTCACTGCTCAATATCATTGCCAATGACTTTGAGCAGCGTAAAGAGGGTTTTATTGTCGGTATTAGCTCCGTTGCCGGTGATCGCGGTCGAAAAGCCAACTACATTTACGGTGCGGCTAAAGCCGGATTTACTACTTACTTAAGCGGGCTACGAAACCGTCTGTTTGAGAGCGGTGTCCATGTTATGACCGTCAAACCCGGTTTTGTAAATACCAAAATGACGGCAGGGCTTGATCTGCCTCTTAAACTCACCGCCGAACCAAGTGAAGTAGCCCAAAGCATTCTAAGCGCCCAGCAAAGAGAACAAGATGTACTCTACACCAAATGGATTTGGCGTTATATAATGCTCATTATTAGACATATTCCCGAGTTTATGTTTAAGAAGATGAGTATATGACACAACCCTATTCTAGGGAGATTAATGCCGTTTTAATTATTTCATTTTTTAAACTGCTTAT
Source organism: uncultured Sulfurimonas sp. (assembly GCA_964481625.1). Taxonomy (GTDB): domain Bacteria; phylum Campylobacterota; class Campylobacteria; order Campylobacterales; family Sulfurimonadaceae; genus QNZR01. The sequence goes on along the minus strand of CAYZUN010000071.1, from coordinate 8,391 downwards.
TCTCTTTGTAGTCCCACTTACCGGAGATGAAGCCTATTTCATCACATGGGGGCAGAACCTCTTAGCAGGCTATTACGACCATCCGCCCATGGCAGGATGGCTGATTTACCTCATGAGTTTTATTAGCGATAGCCATATTTTTTACCGTCTTTTTACCTATGGGGCAACATTAATCGTCGCCTATGTAATTTACTTACTCGCAAATTTACATGTAAAAAAAGAGCACGCCTTGTTAACAGCGCTGCTCTTCTTGGCATCACCGATTGATGTTTTTTTAATTCTCTTTACCAATGATGTCCCACTGCTGCTCTTTGGCTCACTTGGAACCCTCTTTTTAATCTACTCTCTTCAAAAAAAAGAATGGCTGCGCTACAGTCTACTTGCCGGACTTTTTTTAGGACTGGCTTTTTTAAGTAAATATTTTGCAGCATTTTTAATGCTCGGTCTGCTGATTTTTGCTATAGCAGCCTACCGAACTAAAGCCGTTAAAAACATTGCTCTCATTACTCTGGTCATTCTACTCTTTATTGCTCAGAACCTCTATTTTAATTATAACAGCTGTTGGAATAATATTTTATTTAACTTTGTAGCTCGAACAGGAGAGAGCACGTATCACCTCAAAGGGGTTATCAACTATCTGCTTGTAATTGTCTACCTGATGACACCGTGGGGGATTTACTACCTTTTTAAAGAACGCAGCCGTTTTGAGCGTTCAACACTTTTAACACTCTGCAGCTCCGTTTTAATACTGATTCTGAATCTCTTTTTTATTGTCTCACTCAAAAATAAAGTGGGTCTGCACTGGTTTATTCTCTTTACGCCCTACCTCTTTTTACTCTTTAGTTTTTTGAGTGAAAAAACTTTACGAAAGGTCATCACGTTTAATGCACGTTTTACCTATGCACATATTGCACTGGTAATGATTATTTTACTCATGCCGCTTTCTCTCTTTAAAGAACATAAGAAATATTCACATATTGCACTCTTTACCCAGACCGAAGCGATCTGCGAGGCTCTTGATGAGCAGAACATTAGTAAACTTTTTAGCTACGGTTACACCACGGCTTCAATACTCTCTTACCATTGTGATCGTGATGTTAAAATGCTCTACAACACCAATAAATACGGTCGTCTTGATGATAAACTTTTAGATGTCAGAACCTTAGATAAAGAAGATTTTACTTTTATTGATAAACGTGCTTTTAATACCCATGATATCAATCTTTTTAAATCTACATGTAAAAACGTGACGACTCAAGAGCTTAGCGTCGATGATGCTACGTATTACATGGCGCAATGTGACACATTTGATTATGAAGCGTATAAAACAAAAATTCTTGACATTCAAAAAGAGAAGTTTTATACCATCCCCGATTGGCTCCCTTGCGGTGAATGCTACTTTTTAGATAGGTATTACCAATGACATTAGCCCTCTTTGACTTTGATGGTACCATTACAAACAAAGACTCTCTCCAAGAGTTCATTAAATTTGCACGCGGAGCACAGCGCTACTACGCAGGGCTGCTCTACCTAACTCCAATGCTTCTTCTTTATAAACTCAAAATCATTCCCAATTACCGCGCCAAAGAGATCTTAATGACACACTTTTTTAAAGGAATGCCTCAGAGTGACTTTGAAACATTGGGACGTGAGTATGCCCTAAATGAAATTGATAAAATCGTACGTCCCAGAGCACTTCAAGCCATAGCAGAGCACCAAAAAAAAGGTCATGCCGTCACTATTGTCTCCGCCTCGATGAAATCTTGGATTTGGGCATGGTGTGAGCAAAAAAATATTACCCTCATTGCAACCGAACTGGAATTTGAAGATGGCATTGTCACGGGAAAATTTCTAACTAAAAACTGCTACGGTATTGAAAAAGCCAATCGTGTTAACGCCCTTTACAACATTAGTATTTTTAAAACCATCTACGCCTACGGTGACAGTACCGGAGATAAAGAACTGTTAGCACTGGCTGATAAAAGCTTTTACAAACCATTTCGTTAAAAATCTGTCATATTTTTAGAGTATGCTTCAACATTAGAGTAAACTCTGCTTATGAAAATACATGTAGATATAGACTGCTTTTTTGTCTCGGCTGAAAGAACTGTAGATGCATCACTGCGAGGTATCCCCGTAGCCATCGGAGGACGTGGTGACCAATACATCTTTGCACATGACAAAGTTCAGCAGCAATTTAACCTTGATAACAGCGGTGCTTTTTTAGGCGCTTTTTTTCAAAGTTATGATGAGAGTGTTGATGATATTGCCAAGTTTAAAGATGCCGATGGACGCATTCGCGGCATCTTAACAACGGCGAGTTATGAGGCTCGAAAATATGGAATTAAAACTGCCATGACCATACATGAAGCTTTACAGTTATGCCCCAAGCTCACCATTAAAGCACCCAATATGAAGCTCTATAAAAAGCTTTCTCATAAACTCCACGACTTTTTGAACGAACGTATTCCACTGCTAGAGCAAGCCAGTATTGATGAGTTCTATGGTGATTTAAGCGGTTGGGTAGAAAATGAGGATGTGGAATCATTTATTGATGCTTTGCGCCATGAGATTAAAAAAGTACTCAACCTGCCCGTCTCCATTGGAGCGGCAGACACCAAAAGCATCGCCAAACTTGCCACCTCAAGCGCCAAACCCTTTGGTTGCAAAACAGTCTATGCCAAAAATGTTTTAGAGTTCGTTGACCCCATTGCCATCAGTGAGTTTCCCGGAATTGGACGCGCTATGCAAAAGAAACTCTCTGCATATAAAATCAAAACTCTCGGAGAGTTGGTACGCGCAAAAAAACTAGTCACCTCCATCAGCCCTTACGCTGCTGCACTTTATAAAAAAATATGTGCTCAAGACAATGAGAGCATTAAAACATGCCATGTCAGAAAATCTATTGGAATCTCAAGAACCTTTGATCCGGTTATGGACAGAGAAGAACTGCGCCGCCGCATCATCATTTTAAGTCGTCATCTCGCTTTTGCTATTATGCAATTACATGTAATTCCCACCACCTTTAGCGTGGGAATTCGCTATGAGATGTCGCAACACACTTGTGCTAATATTACGCAAAACAGACTCTTTAATGAACAGTGGTTTAAAGAGCTGATTCTCTCTTTGTTTCATCAGGCCGAACAACACAAACGGCTCAAAGTAATCCGCCTTAGTATTAACTGTTCACAATTTACATGTAATTCCAAACGCACGCTCTCCCTACTTGAATTTGAGAGTGACCAGAAGATGCACCGACTCTCACGCACCACACAAAATATGCAACAAAAGTACGGTCTTGATATCTTAAAATGGGGTAGTGAGCTTTCATGAGCGTTTTATAAAAAAAAGATATAATGTAAAACTTTGATTATAAAACAAGGAATCATCATGTTAAAATATCTAGTGTTACCCTTAGCAGCACTTCTAATTTCCGGCTGTGGTAACGACATTACATTAGCTAAAAAATCAGAGCTGCCTGCTGGATATGTGCTCTTTGAAAAATCCAAAGGGAATATACCTTACCCTAGCGATATTCTTTTTGCAGGTTCAACTGACGCAACACTAAATATTCCAATAAAAGCCGATGCGAGTGAGGGTGAGGCAGCTCTAACGACTGCGCTAAATACACTTGATGGTTTCTCAACAACATCACCAATTACTGTCGGGATTTCCGGCGATTTTGACCCAACGACCATTCCGGGAAATATACATGTATATAAGGTCATTACCCAAGCAACTCCGGAGACATTAATGATTCCTGCTGTAGGTGCCGTTGTTGGTGAACTCACTTTTGGAACCGATTACGTTGCAACACTCAGCGATGGTAAACTTGTTATTTTACCAACCAAACCGCTAGAGAGCCAGACTAGCTATATGGTCGTTATTACCAATGGTATTACCAACAGTGCCGGACAGCCTTTGGTTGCCGATGTCACCACATCGATGCTCATCAGTGCTGATCCCCTTATTGGAGCCGATGGGACTACTCCGTATTTTAATCCTGACCCGGTAGAAAATATGACCAGCACGTTAACACTAGAAGGTCTTCGCCAAATCACACAACTAATGGTTGCTCAAGCAGCCACTCAAGGTGTTGCACGTGATGACATTGCAGCAATTTGGAGTTTTACAACACAAAGCATCGGTAACGTTAGCACTGCAATTACGCAGCATAATGCATCTGCACAACTTGGTGTATCAGCCAGCGGCATGACAACAGCTGATATTGGTGCTTATGGTTTTGCAGACATCTACACAGGAACACTTAACAATCTGCCATACTATTTAGGCAGTGACGTTGCAGCACTCTCAACACCATTTAGCGATGCTAACGGTTCACTCACCGTTACTACGCTTCCTAAAGAGCTTTCGACAAAGAATGTTCCCACTCTCGTCACTATTCCTAATGCCTCTTCAAATATGCGGATACCTATGAATGGTTGGCCCGTGGTAATATTTCAACACGCTATTAATGGAGATCGTTCTAACTTACTAGCTATTGCTGATGCCTTTGCAGGGGCAGGTTATGCCGCTGTTGCCATCGACCTGCCACTGCATGGTGTTGTTGATAGAGCGAGTACACTCTACATGCCAACACTAGAGCGAACCTTTGATTTAGATATTTTCAACAATGACACGGGAGCACCGACACCTGATGGTCTTATTGACGCTTCGGGTAAACATTACCTAAATCTAGCCAACCTTCTCGTTGCTCGTGATAACATACGCCAGAGCACCTCAGACCTCATAGCTTTAAAAAATTCACTCTCTACAGCAACAGGAGTGACACTTGACAGTTCTCGTGTTGCTTTTATGGGGCACTCACTTGGAACAATTGCAGCATTTAGTTTTTTAACCACAGCCAATTTAGAGAGTGCTGTTCTTGCGATGCCAGGTGGTGGAATAGCACAGTTATTAAGCAATTCAGAATCATTTGGTCAAGAGATTCGTGACGGTCTCTATGCGGCAGCCAGTATTGAGCCTGACAGTGCCCAGTACAACCAATTCATGCTCGCGGCACAGACCATTTTAGATGATGCCGACTCCATTAACTACGCAGCGAGCGTGGGCGTTGCTCAGAATGTTTTGAGTATTGAAGTCATTGGTGATGGAACCATTCCAAACTCCGTAGCAACAGCGCCTCTTAGTGGAACCGAACCGCTCTTAAAACTGATGGGATCAAACAATAACATCAATCCAACCACTCCGAGTGCGGTACCTTTTGTAAAAAATAGCGTCTCTCGCTTTACGCTTGGTGGACATAATTCAGTGTTACGACCTGATGAAGCAACCTTAGAGATGCAAGCTCAAAGCGCATCGTTCATTGGTTCGCAAGCAACCATAATTAACGTAGATAACTACTCGATTTTACAACAGTAATTGAGGACCTTCTCTTTGATGGAGTGGCCTTATGGCTCTCTTGGTCTCTTAAACAAATTTAAGACATTTTACGCTGAAAATCAGCCCTACGACATGGAGAGTCTTGTTGAATTTTTCTCTGTATTTGGCGGTACTAACCTCGAAATTGATATTGATGCCCTACTTGAAGATCAGATTACAACACATATTCTTGATAACTATGGAGAACTCTACAATAAGGTAACGGCTCTTATTTTAGATGACAGTACCTATAGCAAACTTCTGCGTGCCATTGCTAAAGGTGATCGACGTACCCACTCTGCATTTAAATATGCCCATCTTGGAGAGTATAAAGGCAACATAGCTGTCAATTTCTTAATTGATTTAAATATTTTAGAGCGAGAACCCTCACGTGAGGCTCCGGTACAAAAGATCCATCCCAAACAAAAACTCCCACGAGATATTACCCGACATAAAATCTCAGATAAGCTTACTATTACCATACCCTTTATCCGATTTTGGTTCTACTTTATTGCTCCCAATCACCATAGCATCATCAAAGGCGAATATGAGCCATTTTTAGAGCACTACAAGGCGCAGAAAAACAATTTTAACAGTTATACTTATGAGCAGTTAAGCCACTATCTTTTAAATGAAACATTCCAAAGTGATCCTATTGTTGATTCCAAAAGCTATTGGGATAGAAATGTAGAGATTGATATTTTGGCATTAACAAAGAGTATGAAAATTATTGTTGGGGAGTGTAAATGGACCAATCATAAAATGAATAAAAAAGAGTTAGGAAAACTTAATGAAAAGTGTAAGACAATTTTCTTAAATCCTGATTATATTGTACTTTTTAGTAAACGGGGTTTTTCAAATGAACTTCAGTCCATGCAGAGCAAGAAGCTCTTACTCTTTAAAGCTTCAGATTTAGAGCTTCTTTTAAAAAACTAGCTCACAATACGCAGTGCCGTATATGCCTCTTGTAGCAGTTGGAATTTTTGTGTGTAGTGATTGACTATATCGTTGTTTTCACAATGGACACGATCAGGATGATAGACTCGAACCAGTTTCTTATAACTCTTTTTCAAGGCATCTTGACTTGCACCTACCTGGCACTCTAACATTGTATAATGTTGCATTATCGCATCTATCTCATTATCTTCAAACTCTTCATCAAAGAGTTCATCATAAAGAGTATTCATAAAAGAGGTGTCATATTGATATTGTAGATGATAGTGTAAAACATGGCGTTTATTGATGGTACGCTCAAGTCGTACTTTAGCTTTCTCATCTGAGACATCAAAAATAACGCTACTATCACTCACGGCTTTAACATAGCCATCAAGTTGAGCACAGAGATAGCTAACGACAAAACGATTAGGCACATAAAGTGATGCTTCAATAGTATCACTGTCATAAGCATACAAATCAATGCCAATATGCTCTCTCTCATTATGTGATTGTAGTTCAATTTTAATCGGTTTATTAGAACATTTCAACATTGATTTAATGTAAAAACTATCAAAATATTCATGAGTTGACGCATAAAAACTGCATAACTGTCTTATAAATTTCTCTTTTTGTAATGCATAATCATCACTATGAAAAATCAAAATACTGCTAGGTAAAAAGAGTGAGTTCTTTACATGTAAATTAATATACTCTTGCATCCACGACGCTTCAATAGTCTCAAAATCAGTACGAATGAGTACTAAATTGTTCTGCAGTATAATCTCCATTTATCACTCCATTTTTGGCTTATTATTTCTTATCATAAGCAAAAAGAGTTCCATACTATGGTTGCGTCAGTTTGTCATAACACTCCGGTCGTCGATCTTTAAAGAGTCCCCAATACTCTCTTTGCTTGGCAATTGCACTCAAGTCAAATTCACCATATATAATTGTCTCACTGTTTCGAGGCGCCTCAGCTATTTTTTCACCGGTGTAATCTGTAATGAAAGAGGAACCATAAAAGCGTAATGTACAGCTCTGTCCTATTTCCTCACCGAAACGATTGGCCGCAATAACCGGGACAGTATTGGCTGCGGCGTGCCCCATCTGAACTCGTTGCCAATGCTTGCAGGAGTCTACATGTATTTCAGGTTCACTGCCAATGGCTGTGGGATACAAAATAAGTTCCGCCCCCATCAATGCTAACGATCGTGCCATCTCTGGAAACCATTGATCCCAGCAGATGCCCACACCAATAGAAGCATATTTTGTTTTATAAACTTGAAATCCCGTATTTCCAGCTCTGAAATAGAACTTTTCTTCATAGCCGGGACCATCGGGAATATGTATTTTACGATAGTTTTGCAGCACCTCTCCATCAGCATCAATCACAACTAATGAATTAAAATACCCCTCACTTGAACATTCAAAGTAGCTTATTGGCAATACAATTTCTAACTCTTTAGCAATACGCCCAAAATGTAAAATCGCACGGTTCTCTTCTTGTACCGAAGCAAGCTCAAAATATTTTTCATCCCTATCTTTACAGAAATAGAGATTCTCAAATAACTCAGGGAGTAAAATAATTTGCGCACCTTTTTTGGCGGCTTCACGCACTAACGTTTCTGCTAGTTCAAGGTTCTTCGTTTGCATTTTTGACATCTGCATCTGAACTGCTGCTACTTTTACCATAAACACTCATTTTTTAGTAAAATTTATATCTTGTAATAAATACATGTATTTTATTAATTATATCGAAATAGCAGGAGGAAATATTCTTAGGGTGTACGTTAAAAGTCATTCTCTCCAAGAGGAGAGAAAATATTAGCCGTTACGTTTTTTGATAATTTCTTCAGCAACGTTACGTGGAACTTCTTCATAATGATCGAATTCCATTGAGTATGTAGCACGACCCTGTGTTGCAGAACGTAGGTCAGTTGAGTAACCAAACATCTCAGCAAGTGGTACAAATGCATCAACAATTTTGTTACCTGAACGGTCACTCATGTTTCTAACTTGACCGCGACGACGGTTAAGGTCACCGATAACGTCACCCATATAGTCCTCAGGAAC
>CAYZUN010000070.1:0-12269 GCA_964481625.1 uncultured Sulfurimonas sp. | reverse complement strand
TTATTATAGCTGTTGCATTTGCGGTAATGTTTATCGTAGCGTTATACGACTATTTTTTACCTAATATTTATCAGGCAGAGACAACTATTGCCATTAAAAGTAAACACGATTCCAATGTAGAAAGTGATTTTATGGTAAAAGCTTTAGATATTGGAATCAATAATATTGATGATGAAATCGGTTTAATTAAATCGCGATGGATTGTATTTAAGGCATTAGAAAACTTGAACATTCAGACGCGTTATTTTACAACGGAATTTTTTAAAACAGTTGAACTCTACAAAAATGCCCCTTTTGTGGTGACTTATGAATTTACGACATCAAGAATCAAAGGTTCTTTTGAGTTAATTCCGCTTAATGATAAAGAGTACCGTCTGACTCTTGAACCATCAATTTTAAACAAACTACGTGTCTTTGTTCGATCAAAAGTGAGTTCATTGTCGAATGAGCAGCTGCCTTTATATTATGATAAGATACATAAATATTCTGAACCGGTAGTAACTCCATGGTTTAGTTTAAATGTTCAAAAAACACATCAACCGATGAACAAAGTCTATAAATTTTATAAGATGAGTGAAGAAGAGACGTATGCCTTTATTTTAAAACATCTTTTTATCAATAAATGGTCAGAATTTTCTATGATTATCTCTTTAAAGTTTAATGATAATATAGCCTTGCGCTCCAAAGAGATTTTGAATGCCCTAAGCAATGCTTACTTGCAAGAAGATCTGAACTTAAAGACAATGAGTGCCGATAAGACACTAAACTTTTTAGACATTCAACTTCAAGCGATTGATAAAACGGTTCAAAAATCTGCAAAAAATTTACAAAAATATAAAGCGACTAATATTATTGTTGATTTGAAGTCCAAAGCAGTGTTGACAACTAATAAAATTAGTGAACTAGAAAAAGAACGGTACACGCTTAATATGCAGCAAAATGTGCTAGAGAGTCTATTGAATTATATAAAAAGTGATAATGACTTAAGAAATGCCAGTTTTGGGTTTTCCATTAATATTAGTGAACCAATCAATGATTTGATCGTAAAAATACAAGAAGCGGTCAGTTCTCGTAATGCATTGCTTGTTGATTACACACAATTACATCCAGATGTTCTAAAAGAGACTGAGCAGATAATAACGCTTAAAAAGTCATTGAAAGACACAATTGAAAGTAGTATAGCCAGCATTAAAAAGCGAAAAGGAACGCTCAGTTGGTTAATCAATAAACATGAAAATGCATTAGAATCACTACCGGGAAAGGAACGTGCTTTAGCACAGTTAAACCGTAACTTTATGGTTAATGAGAAAATTTACTCATTTCTGCTTCAAAAAAGGGCAGAAACAGCGATTATTCAGTCCTCCACTGTTTCTGAAACACGTATTGTTGATGCTGCTGTATTGCCACAAAAAGCAATTGCTCCAAAGCGACTTCTTTCAATTTTATTTGGATTTATATTTGGATTACTGCTGGGAGTGATTCTTGCATTGATACGAAACTATTTAGATAATACGGTTAAAACTCCTCATGACATAGAATATCATAGTGCCATTCCTCTTTACGGAGCAATTCCACTTTTAGATACTGATAATAGGCAGCCTTTTTTGGAATCTTTACGAGTTGTCAGAACCAATTTGGATTTTTTGAAAGGAAATGGAAAATCAAAATTAGTTACGGTCACCTCTTCTGTACCTTCAGAAGGAAAAACGACAGTTGTTTGCGAACTGGGAAAAGTGATTGCACAAGGACAGCGTAAAGTGCTTTTGATAGATTTGGATATGCGACGATCAACAGTTCATGAAAAGTTCAAGTTAGATAATAGCAAAGGTATGAGTACGCTGCTCTCAGAACAAAATAGATTAGATGAGGTGATTAAAAAGACGGAATATGCAAATTTAGATGTGATAACTGCCGGACCGGTACCGCCTAATCCTTCAGAATTGTTAATGTCAAAAGAGTTTAAATTCATCATTGAAACTCTTTTGAGTAAGTATGATTATATCTTGCTAGACACCCCGCCGATTGAAGTAGTTACCGACAGTGTAATACTTATTAAATTATCTGATATCAGTCTCTTTGTATTTAGGGCAAACTACTCGAAGAAAGATTTTATTAAAAATATTAATGATTTTGTTAAGAAACACGAACTAGAGAATTCAGGAATTATACTTAACGGTGTTGCACTTGAAAAGAAATTTGCATATGGGTATAAATATGGATATTATCATGCTAAAAGATAAGCAGCAGGATTTAAATTGCGCTATTGTTTCAGGTTTTATATAACCTGAAACAAGAAGCCGCCTTTTTATGGGAGCATTCCAACACCAACAAGTGCAGGAAGCATTATTGGAGTGTTTTGTGTAGTGGTGTTGCCTAATCCAAGTTTACCATAAGAACCATATCCGAAACTATAGCTGTTCCCTACATTATCAAGAGCTAATACGTGATCCTCTCCAGCTGCAATTGAAACGATATTGGAAAGGATTTCTATACGTTTTGGAGTTAATTGATCTTCAAAATCTCCGTGTCCCAATTGACCGGATTGCCCTTGTCCAAAACTGTAGACATTGCCGCTTTGATCTAACGCTAGCGAGTAGTTACTGCCTGCTGTAACAGATACAATATTGTTTAATGATGCTATTTTTTTTGGTCTGGATTCATTTGTTGTATTCCCATGTCCCAACTGTCCAAACTGGTTTTCACCGAAACTGTAAACATTACCACTTTTATCGACCGCAAGAGAGTGATTGTTTCCAGCAGCAATAGAGACGATATTTGATAAAGAAGTGATTTTTGTCGGAATAATTTTTTCAGAAAATTCCCCGTGTCCCAATCTTCCAAATTCCCCGTTTCCAAAACTGTAAACATCTCCTGTGCTATCTAAAACAAGTGAATGGTAGTCTCCTGCAGCAATAACAGTAGCGTTAGTGAAGACTTCAACTCTCTTTGGAGTAATTAAAGTCTGATAGTCTCCATGCCCAAGCATTCCATATCCGCCATATCCAAAACTATAAACATTACAGCTACTGTCTAAAGCAAGAGAGTGACTCTGTCCTGCTGAAACAGATACGATATTTGATAGTGACGTGAGCTTGTCGGGAGTAGAGCGCTGCGTATCGTAAATACCTAGGCCAAGCTGACCGGATTGGTTCTGTCCAAAACTATATACATCACCACTGCTATCAATAACGATTGAGTGGGCATCTCCCGCTGTGACAGCAACAATATTTGAGATAGATGCAACTCTTTGTGGCGTAGTGTAAGTCATATCATCACCATGACCTAATCTTCCATACGACCCGTATCCAAAACTATGGATATCACCATTATTATCTAAAACAAGGGAGTGGTATTTTCCAGCTGCTAAAGAGTTTTTTACAACTGATATGGAGCAGTTGGTATCAGGAGGAATGATAAGTGGTGGAGTTGTGCCAGCATCTCCTGAACTGCCTCCACCACAACCAAAGAACATTAAACTGCTTAATAGCGGTAAAATTATGTACCTTTTCATCTTTGCAACCTTATATTAATTTTTAATATTTATTTTTTAAGTATAACGCCTTGTATCTTTTATTTAACTAAAAGCAGAAAGAAGAATTTAAGCGGAACACCCCAATGCAATTAAGTATTGTCTACTTTTTCACCATGCCAATATATTTTGATACCCACAATTTCGCTACAATAAAAAATATACATGTAAAAGGCTCACCATGTTAAAAGTTCATGCTTCTCAATTTATTCTTCCTAAAGCTGCTGATGTTAAAGGTGATGATGCTTGTGCTTTTGAAATTATTGACAATGAACTCCTCGTTGCCGTGCTGTGTGATGGTGTGGGCAGTGCCAAACGCGGTGGTCCTGCTGCACGTCAGAGTGTCAAGTTTTTTATTGATCAGTTTAAAATTCGTCCTACGAACTGGACTATTGAGCAGACCTTAATCTCTTTTACAAAACACATTAACCGTATTCTTTTTAAAGAGTCCATGACACAATATGAGCAGATTGAACTGCTTACTACACTCAGTATTGCCGTTATTGAAGGCAATCAACTCTACACACTTAATCTTGGTGACTCTCATATCTATTTACAAGATGAGTATGGTCTCAAACTTCTTAGTGTTGATCATGTAATGGATGAAGAGCATATGAGCCATGTTTTAACCCAAGCGTGTGGGCTGAATGAAAATGTTGACCCTAGTGTTACGGTTACTACTATTGCTAAAGGTAATCGTATTATCTTATGCAGTGATGGCGTCTACAATATTACCAATGATAACGACCTCAACAAACAGATTGCTAAGGGCTTAAGTGCCAAACTCATTATCAATGCTATTGTCAAGGGGCATAAAGATAATGAGCGGGATGATGCTTCACTGCAAATCTTTACCATCGAAGACTTAAGTCAAATCTGCGCTCTAAAAAATCTCAATCTTCCTATTCCCCAATCACTTAAAAAAGGTGATATTTTTGACGGCTATGAATTAACAGAGCCAATGATGCAACACGAGAGAATTTGGAAAGTTCGCAAAAAGGGTACTATCCTTGTCATGAAATTCCCGATGAATGCCGATGATGAACAAGCACTCGATGAGTTTGTACGTGAAGCGTGGTATGCTAAACAGATTAGCCACCGCTCTTTTGGAAAAGCATGGGTTCCTAAAAATAGAACCGCACGTTATTATTTAATGGAGCTGATTGTTGGTAATAATCTGGAAAAATATTTGGATGGCAGTCGTCTTTCTGTAGATAGTGCTATTGCTCTTGCCAAGTTCTTGCATAAAGCCGAAGCACACCTGCTTAATTTAGGTCTGGTTCATGGTGATATTAAACCGGAAAATATCATTGTCTATCGCGAAGCCGATGCTGCCGGAACTGTTTTTAAGATGGTCGATTTTGGCTCTATTGTCGAGATTTTTTCTACTGATACACGAGCGGGTACACCAAGCTATTTAGCGCCGGAGCGTTTTACAGGCAGCAATATCAATGAGTCCACTGAAATATTTTCTATCGGTGTCACCCTCTACTGGGCACTGACGGGAAAATTTCCTTATGGAGAGATAGAACCGTTCCAGAGTCCATCATTTAAAGCACCTAAGTCCCCAAGTTATTACAATAAAAATATCCCCGATTGGTTTGACTCTATTATTTTACGTACCATTGCTATTGATCCACAAAATCGCTACTCCCATTACTCTGAATTTTTTTATGAGCTAAAATCACCCGATAATGTTAAACCATTTTTTAAAAAAGATGCGCCACTACTTGAACGGAATCCTCTGCTTTTTTATAAAAGTGCCTTTTTTCTTCTTTTGGGTCTTAATGGGATTCTTCTAATGTTACTAATTTCCTAATAGACTTTTACATGTAAAACAGCTTTCATAGTATACAATTGCATTTCTTGTTAATAATGACTTATAAAGGCTTCATATGGTACACCAATATACCCCATACAAAGATATCAACAAAGAGCAACTTCAAAAAGATATTGAAGAGATTAAAGAGACCATAGGAGATCCCACTTGGGAGGATTTTCAACACTTGTTAAAATTAGAGCTTTGGGGTAGAATTTGTACTGTTTCAGGATTTATCTTAATCTTAGTTTCTGCTTACTTTGGATTAAATGGTCTGGAATTTTGGGGCTTGGCACTTCTGGCTGCCGTTCTCATTGGTGTTGGAAATGTAGCGCGATGGGCAAATGTAACACACCCAATTTTGCATGGGGCATACGATAAAGTTCCAAATATTCCTTACAAATATACCAAAGCGGGGTATGCAAGAGGATTTAATAGATATATTCATTGGTTAGACTGGATTAAACCCGAAGCTTGGGAGTATGAACATAACATCATGCACCACTACCATTTGGGAGAGAGTGACGACCCTGACAATGTTGAGAAAAACCTTCAGTGGCTCATTCAATCTAAAATACCAATGTGGTTGCGTTATGTCATTGTTTACGCCTTTGCGGGAACATGGAAATTCACCTACTATGCACCCAATACCCTTCTAATTTTAGAAAATAAAGAGCGTAGGAAAAAAAGAGAACCTGAGGTCACTTCTTATGAGTACAGTCCGTTTACAAAAAATGGATTAGAGTTGTGGAAAAATTACATGTTACCGTATGGTCTTATTCAATTTGTTCTTATCCCACTGCTGTTTTTACCGTTTGGAATGGAGGCCGTATTTGGCGCACTCATCATCCTTCTCATGGCTGAGTTTGTTGCAAATCTTCACTCATTTCTAGTCATTGTACCTAATCACTCAGCTGAAGATATCTATATGTTCAGTGAACCGCATAAAAGTCAAGGAGAATTCTACTTGCGACAGATTATGGGGAGTGTTAACTATCATACCGGTTCAGACCTTATTGACTTTGCTCACGGCTTTTTAAACTATCAAATCGAGCATCACCTTTTCCCAAATATGCCACATAGTTTTTACCAAAAAATGCAACCTGTTACTAAAGAACTCTGTAAAAAATACAATCTTGAGTACCGTCAAGAGAATGTTTTTAAGCGTATTCTTATGACGATTGATTTAATGGTAGGAAAAACAAAACTGCTTCGAGTAGAAGGTGTCTAATTTACATTAGACTTCTTGCAAAACTTCTCGACCTCCTGAACCACTCTGGATGCTGTGGACTCACTGACGCCATAATCAAACCAGATATGTTCCAAAGTTCGATACTCCCGATAGTATCCCAATATCAACAGCACTTTTGTGACCCTCTCCAATATTTAGACCAATCTTAAGCCGATACTTTCTTTTTCTTTAACTATATTTTTTACATGTAAAATATGACTCTATGTGTTTTTTTGTCTTTGACAATTGCCCATTCTCAATTATGGAAATAATTTTTTCAACTATAATACCCTAAATATCTAATGCACCTCAATTTTGTATATCAGGAAAATTCTCTATCATCTGCTTGTAGCAGCTGTTTCTTTTAAGTGCCTCTAGCACTTCAGGGAGCGGTTCTACATGTAAATCCGGTAAATCTTTTTCACCCTCTTGCAAGGCAAATGCCAACTGCTCATGCGGTGGGTTAAACTGCGCATTGACACCCTCTTTGTTGCCGCGGGCATCGACTCTGTACCATCCGTACTCTTTCAGATAGACGGCATTAAGACCGTGCAGGCAATAGACATCGGCAACATACTCGCTGCACGAGAGCCGCTGGTAACAAAATGCTGCGGGAATGTTGTTGGCACGCAACAGTGCCGCCAGTAAAATGGCCTTAACATAACACCAACCGGTACCGTGTTTGAGAACATCACTGGCTTTGCAGGTTGTTACCTCATCTTTAAAATCACCGCTGTGGCGAATCTTATCGCGCACGTACATAAAACAGCGCTCGGCAATTTCAGCATCACTTTGGCACCCTTTTGCCAGACTTGAAGCGAGTGCTTTGACACTCAGGGTAGAAAAGTCAACGAGTTCACTCTCTTGAAGGTACGCTTGCATTATTTGCTCCTTGGTTCACATTACGCAATAGCAATATAAATCTCAATCTCATTTTGATTTTTATAGTACTCAAAATCAGTTGTAAAAGCTCGCTTGTACTCTGAGCTATCATCTGAAAAATACTCCCACACTCTGCCCCACGTCTCTATGACTGCTGCTATACGAGTCTTCTCATCTGTGGCCTCAAATGTCTTAGAAAAAAGCAAATATTTTCCCTCTTGTATCTCTACTCTATCTAGTTTACTATTTGGTGTTTCGTATCCAGCCAAAATATCAAATGCACCGTTGGCATTGGACTCATAGTTATAGTAAACCCCATAAACTCGTTCACCTCCTCTATAGTCCACATTGACACTGCTATCAAACTTCTGCCAAGTTGCACCTATCTTTGCTGTTTTGGGATTCATCTCATCTTTGTTGGTAGTTCTGGTCTTAATGCCAAATACTGTTTTTGCTTCAATACTAACAACGTTCATAACACTCCTTTTGGCTTTAAATACTCTTTGAACTTTGTATTATCTCTAAATACGCTCTCATCACACTTTGCATCCCCTGTTCAATACACTCTATTGTCAATACATGACCAATGGAGACTTCCAAAATATTTTCTATCTCTAAAAACTTAGCTAGATTTAGCAGTTCCAAGTCATGCCCTGCATTGACGCCAAGACCAAGTTTTTGAGCCTCTATAGCAGCTTGATTAAACTGTTCCCACACTTTTTCTTGTTTAGTTGTTCCATAGCTTGAAGCATACGTTTCTGTATAGAGTTCTATGCGCTCTACACCCGTTGAAGGCGCACGTTTAACCTGTTCAGTGTCTGGATCTAAAAAAATAGCTGTACGTACTCCAAAAGCAGAAATTTTTTCGCAAACTTCTTTAACAAACTCTCCATCTTTTACTAAATCCCACCCATGATCGGAAGTCAATTGCTCAGGAGAATCGGGCACTAACGTTGCTTGTGTGGGTTTCACTCGTTCTATTAGCTCCAAAAAAGAGTTAGAGGGATACCCTTCAATGTTGAACTCCAGCTCAGAATCTTCTAACAATCTGCCCAAATCAACACAGTCTTGCCGTGTAATATGTCGTTCATCTTCTCGTGGATGTACAGTAATGCCATCTGCACCCAACAAAATAAACTTTTTTGCAAACGCTACCACATTTGGAAAATCTCGCCCTCTTGAGTTTCTGAGCAGAGCAATTTTATTTAGATTTACGCTTAGTTTTGTCATCTGTTTGACTCAACAACATAGTATGGATTTTTTCCTCCTTTTTTTACAAAAGAGAACCCCTCTGCTTCTAAAAGTGCCATCTGCTCCTGCGGAGCATTGGGGTATTTAGGTTTTAACTCACTCTTGCTTCCCAAAGTTCGCCACCACGGGGTAGTATCCTCTTCATCTTCTTCTATGGCATGAGCGACGATGTTCATTAAAATACCGACCGTATAGGGGCACGCAATATCAACCCCGTGTTTTGTTGCCAACACGGCACATAGCTCTTTGGCATCCATGACTTTGCCTTCGGGTATGCTCTGCATCACTTCTCGTATCTCCAAAGGTGATGGAAGCACCTGCATACCCTCACCCCACGTTTTGAGCATGTCCGGAGCAATGGGTTTTATGATAGGGTGATTTGGGTAGGAGTAGCGCATCTGCTCTTGGTAAGTTTTTGTTGCCATCTGTTGCTCCTGTGTCTGTTCTTTACAAATCTGCAAGACCTCATTTATGTGGCAGCTTAAGTAAGTTTGCGTGCTTTAAATGACTCGTTGTAAAATGTCGTGCAGAATTTTGGGTAAGAAAGACAACATGTTAGCCCTTTGAGTTGCTTTTAAGCCATTGTAGCTAATATACTCATAGTTTTTGGTATGATTTGATTAAAAAGGGGTCTTTTTTGCAATCAGAACAAGCAGCTAAAAACTATTTTCTTTCTCAACCTCACCAGCCATTTTTTCTTGCTGGCGTACTTTGGAGTATTGTCTCCATGCTGCTCTTTGGACTTAGTTACAAAGGTGTTTTAAGCAGCGAGATATCTCCTTTGTCATTTCACAATTACAGCTTAATTTTCATTGTCTTCACACAATTTTTTGTCGGTTTTTTGTTTACTACCTTTCCACGGTTTTGCCAAAGTGAGGTCATAGAGAAAAAATTCTATACTCAGCTTTTCATTATGATGCAATTAGGTGCTCTTCTCTTTAGTGTCGGCACCTTTTTACATGTATCTTTAGTCATACTGGGAAGCTTTACTCTTTTTGTAGCAAACATCATAGTGGTGAATCGGCTCTATGGTATCTACCAAACCGGTCGTCTCTCTCAAGCCAATAGTGACCCGTTTTGGATACTCACTGCCTTTGTCTTTTCTACCATCTCTCATCTAATGTTTCTCATCTATTACTGCAGTGATGTTTACAGCCTCTATAAAATTGCCGTACAGATTGGATTTTACAACTACCTAATTTTTCTCGCCTTTGCAGTAGGGCAGAGAATGATTCCGTTTTTTAGCCACTACATGGGAGAAAAAACTCAGTACTTCACCGCTATTGTATTTTCACTGCTATTACTGAAAAGTTTTGATGCGCTACTCTCATTGACCTACTTTGAGGTATTTGTTGACATAGTATTGGCACTCTATCTATTTAAAGAGATTAATCGCTGGAAACTTCCTATTTTTCAGTCACCTGCAATATTATGGATACTGCATTTAGCACTGCTTTGGTTACCGACTGCTTTGTTTATTGGAGCACTCTCAACACTGGCACAGGAAATTAGTGGCAATAGTTTTGCATTCATGCAAATTCATCTGCTTGCCATTGGATTTTTAACAACCGTACTCATTGGTTTTGCAACACGTGTAACACTAGGACACTCAGGGCAACCCCCTCATGCTGACAAGTTTACTACAAACCTGTTTTGGTTTATACAAGCGGTGGTTCTTATTCGAGCACTCTACTCACTGCAGATGGGATTAGATTTAAATCTCTTTTGGCTTTTTGATTTTTCAATGACACTTTGGATTATTCTCTTTGGTGCGTGGGCATGGCGATTTGCTCCCGTACTCTACTCAGGAAAAAAACTAAACCCCTAAACGACTCGGTAGTATTTCTATACTGAGTCGTTTATATATTATTCTCTTTTTTTGCACAAGCACTACACACAATATCAATATAATTCTTGAATAAGCTAGAAGGAGTGTAAGATGTTAACTCAAAATAGTAAAATTTCAAGAAGAACTTTTGTAAAAGGAGTCGTAGCCACTAGTTTAATGGTTGGTACAGCCTTATCTTTAAATGCCTCTACAAAAATCTCTCCAAGAAAAAAAACTTTAGAACTACAGGGTACTGAATTTCATCTCAGCATCGATAAAATATCAGTAAATATTACTGGAAATCCAGCAATTGCAACAGCAGTAAACTCCATGATAGCAGGGCCAACACTTCGCTGGAGAGAAGGTGATGATATTACCATTCATGTGACCAATAATCTCGATGAAGAGACTTCCATTCACTGGCATGGAATCATAATACCACCAGAGATGGATGGAGTTCCGGGGATTAGTTTTGACGGCATTGCTGTTGGTGAGACCTTTACCTATAATTTTCCCATTGTACAGAGTGGAACCTATTGGTATCATTCACACTCAGGTTTTCAAGAGCAAACAGGTGTTTACGGGGCTATCATTATTGAGCCAAAAGAAGAGTTGCTTGATTATGACAGGGAGTATGTCATAACTCTCTCTGATTGGTCAGATGAAAAACCTACTGCTATTTACAGAAAATTAAAACTCTCAGCTGATTACTACAACTTTAAACAGCGCACTGTTGGAGATTTTTTTGATGAAGTCAAAGCATTGGGTTTTTTAGCTGCATTTAACCAGAGAAAAATGTGGAACGAGATGGCCATGACCGATAGAGATTTATCTGATGTTACCGGTTATACCTACACCTATCTCATGAACGGTCAAAACCCAGCAACAAATTTTAAAGCTCTTTTTAAAGTGGGTCAAAAAATTCGACTACGCTTTATAAACAGTGCGGCTATGACATTTTTTGATGTAAGAATTCCCGGACTAAAAATGAGAGTGGTAGCTTCTGATGGAAACTATGTTCAGCCTGTAGAGGTAGACGAGTTTCGAATCGGTGTTGCTGAGACTTATGATGTCATCGTTGAACCAGAAGATGACACTGTTTATGCAATTTTTGCTCAAAGTCTTGATAGAAGCGGTTATGCACTTGGTAGTTTGACTTATGATATTAGTAAAGAAGCAACTGCTCCTGAGATGGATTTACTTCCAATTCTTTCTCATGCAGATATGGGAATGAATATGAGCGGTATGGATCACTCAGGATATGACATGTCAAAAATGGGTATGTCAGAAGCCCAACCGATGGATCATTCGGCTATGGGACACGATATGTCGAGAATGAATCATGATGAAGTACCGATGCAAAAACCTCCTATTCCCATCACTCCATTAAAACAAGAGTGGGGAGTTCAAACAACTATGAGAGCAATGGATCCACAGTATCGACTTGATGACCCTGGAGTCGGTCTTCGCAATAATGGTAGAAAAGTACTCTGTTATGCAGATTTAAAATCGCTGACTCCAACCACTCATGATAGTTATCCCGATAGAGAGATAGTGCTTCACTTAACTGGAAACATGGAGCGATATATGTGGTCGATAAATGGCATAAAATATGCCGATGCAGAGCCACTGGAGTTTAAATATGGGGAGCGTTTGAGAATCACTTACATCAACGACACCATGATGAATCACCCTATGCACCTTCATGGAATGTGGAGTGATTTGGAGA
>CAYZUN010000069.1:0-12414 GCA_964481625.1 uncultured Sulfurimonas sp. | reverse complement strand
TGAAGCTTTTGTTTACAAATTAGAGAGTAATAAAACAGAAGTTACCGGAGTGTATTATTATGACAAAGAATTAAAAAGTTATAAAATAAAAGCTGCAATTTTTGTAATTGCGGCACAAGCTATTGAGAGCAGTCGACTGCTACTCAATTCAAAAAATAGCCATTTTCCTAATGGACTTGCTAACAATTCAGGTCAAGTCGGAAAAAATTTGATTTTCTCAGCCGGTGGCGTGGGAGAAGGGCGTTTTCATTTTGAGTCATTGAATAAAAAGCAGCAAGTAGAGTTGATGGAACCGGGACTTTTTTTTAATCGTTCACTGCAAGACTGGTATGAGTACCAAGAAGATGGTGTGAGACGAAAAGGGGGTACGATTGATTTTCTTTTTGAACATGCTAACATTATCTCTCGTGCAACGCGACAGTTTTATGATGACAATGGCAATATTTTATGGGGAGCAGCACTGCAAGATAAGATTCATAAAACAGTGACAACATCGCGAGTCTTAACCTTTGAGGTTTTTAATGATTGGCTGCCTACTGATTATTGTAATGTCGGTGTTGATGATGAGGTAAAAGATAAGTATGGCATACCCGTAGGAGTGATTAATTTGAGTGCTCATAAAAACGATCTTAAAGTAGGTGAGTACCTTGCAAAAAAGGCGGTCACCGTCTTAGAGAATATGGGTGCTACCGATGTATCATATTCCATTTCTTCATCACCGCCACCCAATTTAGTTGCAGGAGGATGCCGTTTTGGAAATGATGTAAAAACATCAGTACTTGATGTTAACTGTAAGACGCATGAGCTTGATAATCTGTATGTTACCGATGCCAGTTTCATGCCAACAGGAGGCAGTGTGCCATATACATGGACAATCTACGCCAATGCATTTAGAGTTGCAGAGGTGTTGTTGTCGCGTTTGAGAGTACATGCTAAAGAGCGCACTCTTTAGCATAAAAATAGTTAGTTGCTTCGACAAAACCGTCAACGCTACCGCAGTCAAACCGTTTTCCTTTAAATTTATAGGCGATAACCATCCCTTTTTTTGCCTGTTTGCAAAGGGCATCGGTAATTTGTAGTTCTCCGTTTTTACCTGCTTTAGTATTTTTAATGACACTGAAAATGTCCGGAGTCAAGATGTAGCGACCAATGACGGCAAGATTAGAGGGTGCTTTGTCATTATCAGGTTTTTCAACCATATTAGAGACCATAAATACACCTTCTTCAATTTCATTGCCCTCAATGACACCATATTTATGAACATCCTCTAGCGGTACTTCCATTGTAGCGACAATACAGCATTTGTATTTGTTGTAAAGCTCTATCATCTGTTTCAAAACGCCGTCACCATCAGGATTGACACAGAGGTCATCGGCTAAGATGACAGCAAAAGGATTTTGTTCGCCAACGAGAACATTTCCTTTATAGATGGCATCACCTAACCCTTTCATCTCTTTTTGGCGGGTATAGGTAAAAGTACATGTATTAATAATATTACGAATACCTTCTAAAAGCACTTCTTTGGATGAACCTTTAATTTGGTGTTCAAGCTCATAAGAGATATCAAAATGGTCAGTAATGGCACGTTTACCACGACCTGTAATAATTGCCATAACATCACAACCGGCTTCCATCGCCTCTTCAACACCGTATTGAATCAGTGGTTTAGTAAGTATGGGCAGCATCTCTTTTGGCATCGCCTTGGTTGCGGGTAAGAATCGTGTCCCATAACCTGCAGCAGGGAATAAACATTTTTTAATCATAAAATCTCCTGTTGTTTTGATATGGTATCAGTTGTTACCTTTAAGCCACATCATCTGGTAAGGCTCAAGTGTCACTTTACGCGTTTCATCGACTTCATAAGGTGAAAGTAGATCACTTAGTGTAAAAGTGATCTCATCGGGGATTTTACATGTAACGGTTTCATCTGAAAAGTTATGTATGACCAAAATAAATTCTTCATGGTTGACACATCCTTGTTCAAGCACAAATAGTCGTGTATCAATATCAAAAAATCGAAAGGTACCAAAGGGATTAAAAGCTACTTCATTGATGCGAATTGAAATGAGACGTTTATAGCAATCAAGCATTGTTTTGGCTAAGGAGCCTTGGGTTGAAAGTTCATTCTCTAACCAATCAATGTGATATTTTTCACGGTTGATCGAGCGGTTTATTCCGGTGTGTTTGACACCGTCATGATAATTTCGTGAACCTACCAATGAGTGAAAATAAACACCTGGAACCCCCGGCATTGTTAAAACAGTACCTTGTGAGATTAACATACGTTTGAGACGAAGTTGGTCATTTTCATCGGGATGAGTTAAGGCATCAATGAAGCTGCAGTTAAGCTCATAAGGGCGTTGTGAATTCCCTGTTCCATTACGGTATGAGATCAGACCTCCATGATTTTTGATATGATTTACCAGATAATCAATCTCATCATCACTAAGTATTCCTTTGACGGGTCGTAGTCCAATACCATCATGGCTGGCGCTAAAGTTAAAAAAACAGACTTTGTTGCTAGGCAGGCTAAGTGTTTGAGCCCATGATGTTAATGTTTTAGTATTACCATGTAAGATTGAATGTACTAACAGTGGCGGCAAAGCAAAATTATAAACCATCTGTGCCTCATCGTCTCCGCTTCCGAAATACGAAATATTTTCATTATGCGGTACATTGGTCTCAGTAATAATGATGACTTCGGGTGCCACTTCATGTAGAACTTCACGCATGAGCTGGATTAGTTCATGAGTTTGAGGTAGGTGAACACACTCAGTTCCGACCTCTTTCCATAGAAATGCAATAGCGTCAAGTCGGATAAGCGTAGCACCTTTTTCAATATAGTAAAAGAGCGTATCAAGTACATTAAGTAATACTCGATAGTTTTTATAATTGAGATCTACCTGATCTTTGCTAAAGGTAGTCCAAATATTATGTATTTTGCCTTCATTATCTACAAACTCACTGAGAAGAGGTGACGTGCGTGGTCGGACAACTTTACTAAGATCGGTAGAAGGATCAAGTTCAATAAAAAAATCTTTAAAATATTTATCACCGGCAAGATAAGCTTTAAACCAATCTGAAAATTGTGATACATGATTAATAACTCCATCAACCATCAAGCGATATTTAAGGCTGATGGTGTCAACTTCACGCCATGAACCCATATAGGGATCGACACGATTGTAGTTAACAACGGAAAATCCGTTATCTGATGAGGACGGGTAAAAAGGAAGAATATGGATGGAGTTGATGACTCCTTGCAGATGGTTGTCCATAAATTCATTTAGTGTCTGAAGTGAGGGTTCGTGATCGCGGTTTACTTGGTCTCCGTAGGTGATTAAAATTATATCTTTGTGGTTAAGATGGTAAGGTTTAGACTCAATGCGCTGTCTGTATTTAAAAATAAGATCGATAACAGAATTTACGGAACGTTCAGCAATTTCCGGCGGATAGAGTTTATGAAGACGTTGATTAATTGTATGGTTAGGATCAGAAATATGCATTATTTATTATCTTCCTTGACGTAAGCTGCGAATTTGTTAGAAAAGTCAGGCAAAACTGAGCGTACGGTAATCCAAGGAGAAAGAGAGGGGACTCCCATAGGATCATCGTAATATTCATAAGCGGCCTCTTTGACTGCTTCTTGAAATGCTGTGACGGCGGTGATTTCTTTTTCTCGGTCATATTCGAGTGCATTAAGTTTGCTTAATGCATTATATTTGGAAGTTTCAAAATGTGATTCTTGATAGTAAGTAGCTTGGAGGGTTTTAAATGCTGCTTCAGAGAAGACAACCCCCTCTTGTGCCATGACGCGAAAGAGTGTTTTAGCAATGTCATTCGCCATTTTATAGATACCGCTACCGGAACTTTTAGAGCCGAGTTCTTGATGTTTGTGCTCATAAGTCTCCATGACTTCAGTCTGACAGATACGGCGGTTAGAGGTATTTTTATAGACTTCACTGAGTGTTGAAACTTCTATTCCCCATGTTGGTGAGATAGCAATACCGCGTCCAAGAGAGCGAATAAAAGCAAATTCTCCTGAAAGTGCATAACGGAAGCTATCCATATAATCAAGATATCGGCTAGTACCAAATACTTTTTTTAGTGAGTGTATTAATGGTGAGTAAAAAAGCCTTGTGACACGCCCATGAAGCTTAATATTGACTCGGGAGTAGAAGCCTTTGTTAAACTCAAAATCCAAAGCAGGGTGTATGATTGGGAAAAAGAGGCGTGCCGGGATTTCGCGACTGTAGTTGACGATGTCACAATCATGCAGGGCAAAAGCATAGGCTTCTTTATGGGTTAAACCATATCCTAGCATTGTCCAGACATTACGCCCCTTGCCCGGAGTATTTAAACCACAGAAACCCTCTGCAGTAAGCTCAGCATAAAGTTCTTTAATAAGCGGCCCGTCATTCCAGAGTACATCGACCTGACATGGCAGCACTGACATCAAGATTTTTACCTTTTCAAATTGCTCTTTAGTTGCACCATCTAATCCTAAGATAATCTTATAAAGATATTTTACATGTTTGAGTTCTTCGATAATTGTTTGCATCGCAGGTGTTTCAAACTCAGAATAAAGTGCGGGAAGCAGTAAGACCATATAGTTGCGTTGCGCATGAGATTCCAATTCACTCTCAAGATCTTCAAGTGACCGGTTCCCTAGTTTTTGTAGTGTGGTAATGACTCCGTTTTGAAAAAAATCAGCCATGGCTCTCTCCTTGTGTTGGTTGCGGCTCAATTAACATAATGACAATATCGAGCAGATTATTGTGTGTCGGTCCTGGAGTAAGTAATTCTCCGGTTTTAGTAAAAAAGGTATTTGAATCAAAGGTCTCAAGATAGTGTTGCGGATCGAGATCGTCTGAGAGTGCATTCATACGGCTGTGCATATCAATGAGTGCTCCGGCAGCGTTTGAATTACCGTCAATACCATCAGTAGCAGCACAAAGAAAGGTAATGTTAATGTCACCCTCAAGCTGGTCGAGTAGTGTGAGGCATAGATGTTGATTACGTCCCCCTATACCTTCATCGGTAACAATTACGGTACTTTCACCGCCTAAGATATAACAGTGGATATCTTTGTGTCTCAAAGCCGCTAAAGCATAAAGTTCTTTTGCCATATCCGCTACATCGCCTTGCAGGGGTTGCTTGATGATTGTGGTATGAATACCTTGCCTCTTAAGCAGTTCTTTTGCTTTTTTAAGTACATAAGTATTGGATCCGACAATAATATGATCGATATTTTCACGTGGTTGCTTGGGTGTCTCCTCATGTAATCCTTGTTCTCCTTCTATGAGGTAGTTTTGAATACTTTTTGGCATCTGATCTAGGAGCTGATAGGTTTTTAGTTCAAGAAAGGCATCATCAAATGTTGTTTGGTCACAGTACAGTGGTGCAGAACCGATTGTATGCAGGTCATCTCCAATGACATCGGAGAGTACCAGAACAATGCCTTGAGCTTTAGTATTCTTAGCTAATTTTCCGCCTTTAACTTGTGATAGGTGTTTGCGTACGCTGTTAATTGCTTTAATTGGCATACCGCCGCGCAACATTAGAGAGGTGGCTTCTTGCAGCTCTTTTAGGGTAATGGCAGCTTCAGGAGATTCAACTAGCGATGAGGTTCCGCCTGAAAGCAGATAAATAAAAAGATCCTCTTTCTCAAAAGTATTAATTTTTTGCTGTAATACAGTAGCTGCACGAATACTGTGCTCCGAGGGAATAGGGTGAGTACTTTGAATGTAGGTGCTTTTTTCAAGTATATCATCAAGTTTATAGGCTCCGACAATCAGTGTATCTGTTATATGCTCTTTTAGAAGTTCTTGAACTGCCTGTGCCATTGGGATGACAGCTTTTCCTGAACCTAAAAGATAGATATTGTTGTAGCGCTTAAGATCATAGGAATGATTTTGTATGGTAAGAGTGTGATTGTCTAACCGGCACTGCTTGGCAATGAGTTTTTGTGGTGCAATTTCCGCTAAAAGCTCATTAAAAATCTTTTGAAGCACTGTTTTATTGGACATGAAAATACTCTCTAAGTACGCTGTTCCAGCCTGATGGTCCGGGTGTTGGTGCTTTAATCATATTTGGAGTCGTAAAAGGGACATAGCTTCCATTTGGATGCGGAATAAGTACGGGAGTGTCCACGCTTTGCAGCATACTAAGGTCATTTTCGCCATCACCAAGAGCTATAGTTTTATATGTACGGCTAAAGTTCTTTTCATAATGTGCAGTAATTTTATGGATGGCGGCTGCCTTATCTTGACCTTTTGTAATGAGATGGTAGAAACGTCCTCCTTTGACAATGTCAAGACCGTCATTGTTTGCCATGGTTGTTAGTTGCACCAACTTACTCTCATCATCAAGAATAAATGGTTCGGTAAAGGTACGCTCTTTTGCATCAGCAGCTTGTTGGAGCTTTAGACCTGTATGTTGGGCGATCTCTTTAACACTCATATCAAAAAATCCGTACATCGGAATCGTTTTGGCATAACGCGTAAAAGCCTTGCGAATCGTACTGTAATCAAATCCTAACGCAATGGTCTCATAGCCGTTGGCATTGGGAATGAAGATACCTGCACCATTTTCAACAATAAAAGGGTCATTAATATTTAGAAGTTTTTGAATTTGTATGACCTCTACTTTTGTTTTACTCGTAACAATAATAAGAGGGATTTGATGTCTTCTAATGAAATTGAGCATAACAGATGCTTCTTTGAAGCTGTAACTGTGATGGTCTAGGAGTGTTCCATCAAGATCGGTAAATATTAAGGTATGCATTGTTAAATTATTTAATAACATAATGTTAGTATATTATAATTTAATCACTTAATTATTACATACATGTATATTTTTTCTATAGATTTATTATATTTTTAGTTGGAAGTGGTACCAGTACCCGGATTTGAACCGGGACGCATTGCTGCATCGGATTTTGAATCCGACGTGTCTACCAATTTCACCATACTGGCACTTAATGTGGAGTGAAATAATAGTCATTTATTTCTTAAAATACCGTAAATGTAATTTACATGTAATTTGTTTGCTATTTTTGCCGATATACTTAACATAATTAAAGAGAGGAACTGCTATTACTTGTCTTTAAGTAAGTAGTTTTATAGTGGAGGTGCTTTGTGAGAGTGACTGGTGGTATGTATTACAAAAATATTGATGTGGCTAATAGTCAGTTGAATAAGGCACTGTTTGATGTCAATAAACAGATAGCTTCAGGGCATAATATTCAGTATGCTCATGAAGACGCTGAAATATTTTCAAAAACTCTTCGTCTTGATGACGAGGTTGCTACACTGACTCAAGTTCGAGATAGTTCTCAAGCAGCATATAAGTTTAGTACACAAACAGATTCCACCATCGGTGAGATGGAGTTAATATTACGTTCATTTCGAACAACGCTTCTAGCAGCGGCAAATGAAACGAATGCAGAAGGAAGTTATTTTGCATTTGCTGCAGAGCTTGAAGGTATGAAAGCAAACCTTATTAACCTTGCAAATACTTCAATAGATGGCAAATTTATTTTCTCAGGTACCAATACCGGCGTTAAACCCATTAATGATAATGGCGAGTACATGGGAAACAATGGAGATATGAGTGCTTTTTTCGGAAATGATGTTCAACAAAAATATAACATTAGTGGCCAAGAGCTTTTTTTTGGTGAAGAGGGTGGTGTACCAAGAGAGGTCAGTACAAATATTAAATTAAATAATCTAAGTACATCTCAAGCAATTACTGCAAATGATTCAATTTTGGATTTGATGGATGGCAATAGTGGTATACAAAATTTTTATATCCGTGGAACACAAAGTGATGGAGACTCTTTTAAAGAGATCATTACACTAACTGATACCGATACCGTAGATGATCTGCTAACGGGAATTTCTAATGCCTATAACGACAGGGTTGATGTGACTATTAAAAATGGTTTCATCAATATTAAAGATAAAGTGACGGGTTCGAGTAAGATGGATTTTCATATTGTCGGTAACACTGGGGCGACTGCTACAGATATTGACACCTTAGCCGGGACAGTTAAAGAATTTAATAAAAGTAATTTAGCCTCTACTACGGCTGCTACAGGAGCTGAGGCAGCTATTTATGATCGAACAATATTTGAGCAAGACGGATCAACGGTCACTTCTAATGTTACGCAAATTGTAAAAGCAGATAATACGATAGCGACAGATACAACGAAGTTAAGTGACGTTTTTTCCGACCTCTCTTCAACACTGCATATAGAAGGTAACCGAATTGATGGAAGTGTCTTTAACATTGATCTTAGTTTAGGCTCACCGGCAACAGTGAGTGGAGATTATAGCTATAATATTGCTAATGGTGCCGGAGCCGATACTGATGGTGCTGACATGACCTATCGTCAGTTTCTTGATGTCATCAATATGGCTGTTAATAATCAAGTTCCGGCAGATAATGATGCAGGATATCGGGCAGCTACTAATGCTTCTAACGCTAATTCAACTGTGAAATTAACTGCAGACGGAAGGATTGAGTTTACGGATATAAACAATACAACTACTCAAGTAAATCTTGCTATTTATGATAATAACAGCGATGATTTTACTAATACAAATGGCGCTATGTCAACATTTAATACAAATAATACACTTACGGTACGTGATCCAAAAACTGATTTTTTTGATATGATTGATCAAGCTATTTTTGCAGTAAAAGAGGCTAGAGGCTATCCGGATGGCAATGCAGATAATCCAAGAAACAATGGAATAGGCAATGCCATTACAATGATTGATGATCTTTTAGACCATACCATTCGCAAGCAGACAGAATCGGGTGCACATTCAAATACACTTACTAATACGCAAGAGCGTACTGAAATGTTACTCATTAGTACTAAAACACTACGTTCAGAAGTTATTGATACGGATGTTGCAGAAGCGTATCTGCGTTTGGAACAGTTAAGTCTCAATCAGCAAGCAATATTTTCAACAGTTTCGAGAATCTCTCAGCTATCTTTAGTAAATTATCTCTAATATTTGCCAAAAAAGTCCCTCTTTGGGAGCTTTTTTGATATACTCTTACTTAATTTTTATATCTTTTTTTCAAAGGAAATATCATTTTACGTGATACACTTTTTATTATTGCCATTGGTCTGTTACTCTATCTAGGAATTGCTACGATTCTTTCAGATACAGAACTTATTGGAAGTTTTGGCTCAACTGTAGCCTCACTAAATCATGAAATTTTTGGTGCCATCTCTTATGCTTATTTACTGGTTTTGATTATCCCTATCTACTTCTTATATCGTAATATGGGTTTTAATATCCGACGTGTTGAACTCACCGTTGCCAGTGCACTGTTTTTTTTCTCGTTGCTAATTTTACAAGCGATGATAGTAAAAGATGAGCTACGAGGTAGTTTTGGCGGTAGTTTTGTAGATATGCTCTCCCCTTATATTGGTCTGTTTGGCGTATGGGTATTTTGGCTTATGGCGCTTTCATTATCTGTAATCATCATTATTGACAAAGGTGTTGAAGAGTTATTACAGCCTATTAAAGAGTTTATTTTCAATAAGGAACAGTCCGTAGAGATTGTAGAAACTGAACCGGTCAAAAAAAAGAATCTACATGTAAAACCTAAAAAAATTGCCAAAGAGCCTTTAGGCGAGGAGTTACATGTAGAAGAAGTTATTCAAGCTGTTATTGAGAATAAATCTGATGATGAGAAACCCACTATTGTCTCTCTAGCAAAAAAAGTAAAAGAGAGTAAACATGCCGTTGTTGTTGAAGAGCTTGAAGAGAATAAAAAACTATTAGATCAAATTGACAAAGGTAAAACTGAGAAGCCTAAAAATTTTAAATTGCCAAAATTGGAGTTTTTAGAGGCAGCTCCAAAACTAAAAAGTGCTATTGATGAGAAAGAACTTGATGAAAAAATCAAACATCTTATTGAAAAATTAGCTCAATTTAAAATTGATGGTGACGTCATTCGTACTTATGCGGGACCGGTGGTATCAACCTTTGAATTTAAACCGGCAGCACATGTTAAAGTCTCTAAAATTTTAAACTTGCAAGATGATTTAGCTATGGCACTTAAAGCTGAAACCATTCGTATTCAAGCACCCATTCCCGGTAAAGATGTGGTAGGTATTGAAATACCGAATAAGACAGTTGATACCATCTTTCTACGTGAAATTTTTGAGAGTAAACTTTTTAAAGAAGCGTCATCACCGCTGACGATTGCTTTGGGTAAAGATATTGTCGGAAAACCATTTATTACCGACTTGAAAAAATTACCGCATCTTCTTATTGCGGGAACGACGGGTAGTGGTAAAAGTGTTGGTATTAATGCAATGATTTTGAGCCTACTCTATAAAAACTCACCCGATCAGCTGCGACTACTCATGATTGACCCTAAGATGTTAGAGTTCTCTATTTACAATGATATTCCCCATCTGCTTACTCCGGTTATTACTAAGTCAAAACAGGCCATTGCCGCACTGAGCAACATGGTTGGTGAAATGGAACGCCGTTATGCACTCATGAGTGAGAGCCGTACTAAAAATATTGAAAATTATAATGAAAAAATAAAAAAAGAAGGTGGTAAAGCACTGCCATATATTGTTGTTATTATTGATGAATTAGCAGACTTGATGATGACCAGCGGTAAAGAGGTTGAGTTCTCCATTGCACGTCTTGCTCAGATGGCGCGTGCGAGTGGTATTCACCTAATTGTTGCCACACAGCGTCCAAGTGTTGATGTAGTAACGGGACTAATTAAAGCCAATCTTCCTTCACGTATTAGTTATAAAGTAGGGCAAAAAGTTGACAGTAAAATTATTTTAGATGCCCAAGGGGCTGAATCACTTTTAGGACGAGGAGATATGCTCTTTACACCTCCGGGAATGAGCGGACTTATCCGCCTTCACGCACCATGGAGTGCTGAAGATGAGATTGAGAAGATTGTTGAGTTTCTTAAAATCCAACGTGAACCTCAATACGATACTCGCTTTTTAAGTGACCCAAATGAGGGAAGCAGTTCTTCTGGTGCTAATGAAGTAAGCAGTGATGCGC
Source organism: uncultured Sulfurimonas sp. (assembly GCA_964481625.1). GTDB lineage: Bacteria > Campylobacterota > Campylobacteria > Campylobacterales > Sulfurimonadaceae > QNZR01. The sequence continues at coordinate 1,348 of CAYZUN010000069.1, read as the reverse complement.
TTGACTCAATGTATGAAGCCGCTAAAAATGTTGTTTTAACTGATAAAAAGACCTCCATTAGCTACTTGCAGCGTAAACTTCAAATTGGTTACAACCGTTCTGCTAACATTGTTGAACAGCTTGAACAACGTGGTGTGCTTTCTGCTCCAAACAGTAAAGGAAATCGAGAGATTCTTCAAGAGATGTAACATTACTACACATGAAAATAATTATTTTTTCGACTTGTGTGCAGTTTTGTAACGTATTAGACTTCAAAAATTTTTCTTCAGGTATAATCTTCTTCGAAAATAAATTACATGTAGGAGTCACAATGGCTTTTTTAGAAGACTACAAAGCACACGTTGCTGAGCGCGAAACCTTAGGCGTTCCACCACTTCCACTTTCAGCTGAACAGACAGCGGAGGTAATTGAACTTATTAAGAGTAATTGTACTGATGAATTATTGGATTTACTTACAAATCGTGTTGCACCGGGTGTTGATGATGCTGCTTATGTTAAAGCTGCATTTTTAAACGATGTTGTTGCTGGAAATGTTGCAGTTTTGGCTATTGCTCCTGAAAAAGCAGTTGAGATGTTAGGTATGATGCTTGGCGGTTACAATGTAAAACCAATGATCGATGCACTCTCTTCTAAAAATGCTGCAGTTGTTACTGCTGCTGTTGCAGCTTTAAACAAAACGCTTCTTGTGTATGATGCATTCAATGATGTTGAAGAGTTACATAAAGCTGGAAATGCTGCTGCAACTGAAGTGATGACCTCTTGGGCAAATGCTGAGTGGTTTACTTCTAAACCAGAGCTTGCTGAAAAAATTACTATTACCGTTTTCAAAGTAGAGGGTGAAACCAATACTGATGACCTCTCTCCTGCATCTGAAGCGTTTACACGTTCTGATATTCCAGTTCATGCAAACTCCATGCTGGTTGCTAAAATGGACGATCCAATGGGTCTTATTGCTGAGCTTAAGAAAAAAGGTCACACAGTTGCTTATGTTGGTGATGTTGTAGGTACGGGTTCTTCACGTAAATCAGGAATTAATTCAGTTCAATGGCATATGGGTGAAGACATTCCAGGTGTTCCTAATAAACGTACCGGTGGTGTTGTTCTTGGTGGTATCATTGCTCCAATTTTCTTTGCAACGTCTGAAGATTCAGGTGCATTGCCACTAGAGCTTGATGTGACTAACATGAATACTGGTGATGTCATTGATCCAATTTTCTTTGCAACGTCTGAAGATTCAGGTGCATTGCCACTAGAGCTTGATGTGACTAACATGAATACTGGTGATGTCATTGATCCAATTTTCTTTGCAACGTCTGAAGATTCAGGTGCATTGCCACTAGAGCTTGAT
>CAYZUN010000068.1:0-12528 GCA_964481625.1 uncultured Sulfurimonas sp. | reverse complement strand
ATAGTATAAAAAATTCTAACTATAGCTATTGATAGTAAAATCATACATTAAATAGAAACATATGTCAATAATATTTCTATTTAATACTAATTTTCATTATTTTATTATCCTATAAGAATTTAAGAACTATAATTCTTCCTTTAAAGGAGTAGCGATGGAAAGTAGAAAAAAAAGTATCTATAATGCACTATTTATGGGAACATGCTCAAAACTATCTCTAGTTGATATATGTGAAATAGGAATTAAAAGTATAGAAAACACTATCAAAACATGTGATGATATTGTCTACAGTAAAAAATTAGGTGTTTATTATTTCAAAGACTTATTACCGTCTTACATATCATTCCAAAACTATTTATCACTTTTCAAAGAAAGCTTTGCAAGCCCTATACTAAAAAGTGATATGCTACATATTAGTACCCAAATAGATAATGATTTTATTGATAGCATGATAAATACATCTGAACTTTCTATCCTAAGTAAAAATATTATACGAACAACAATTGCTATTCATCATAACTGTATTTTAAAAGTGTCCTATAAAGGAAATAAGAAGGATAGAGAAATAAAGTATATTCAACCTAATCAAATTTTTATAACAGGGACTATATACTATTTATCTCTCAGGTATGATAAAAAAAATAAAGATAGTGTAGGCAAAGAACGAACCTTTGCCTTTAATAGTATTGAAGATATTGAGCCTATAGAGTACATAACAGATACAATATTTGAAACCAACGTTGAAAGAAATGCTTTTGGAAAATTTAGTGACGCTAAACAAATTAGACTAAAACTTACAGGTGCTTCTGCAAACTATTTTAAGAGAGAAGGACTTTTTAAGTATGCAAACTATACCTTTATTTCTGAAGGGTCAAGTGACGATATAGAGATAAAAATGCTTTATAATAATAAAATTGAAGTTGTTAAACTATTACAGCAATGGATGCCTCAAATTAAACTTGCGGACATTACATCTGATACAGATGAAATTCGTAAAGACATTGAAAACAATTTCAAGAACTTCATGGAAGTATAATTCATTTACCAATTCAAGTTTAAAGTGAAACAAAAAATGAGTGATTTAAATTGGTGCTACAATAAAAAGTACATTAAGATTGTAGGTTAAAGTATAACCTCTGAGACTGCAATAGACAATACTTTAGACTCATATTTTAGGGTTTTTGTATAATTATGAAGATTGTTGTAGATTCTAAAGTGGTGGGTCTTGGGCGACTCGAACGCCCGACCACTCCGTTATGAGCGGAGGGCTCTAACCAACTGAGCTAAAGACCCACTTTGTAAATAAGAGTGCAATTTTACGGAAAAAAATCTTATAAACTACTGATTTATAGAAAACTCTTTTTCCCTCGGTCATCGTACATGTGTCTAAATCGAAATGCTATCAGATTTTGCATAATGGCAAAAAGAATAATGAAGTTTACAAAACTACTACCTCCATAGCTAAACATGGGCAGAGGAACACCGACAACCGGGGCGAAGCCGATGGTCATTGAAATATTCACTGTTACATAAATAAAAATTAAAAATGAGATGCCTGAAGCCACAACTTTAATGTAATAGTCTTGACTCCATACGGCGAGACTCAGCAAGTGTAAAATCAGTAGTGCATAAAGGATAATAAGTCCCAACGCACCAATAAAACCAAACCGTTCCGCAACATATGCAAAAATAAAATCACTCGAAGCAATTGGCAAAAACTTCATCTGTGTCTGTGTTGCATCATCTTTACTTTTGCCAATAAATCCGCCTGAACCTACGGCAATAATTGACTGTTGTACATGATAAGAAGGCTTCTCTGCAACAAAATCCTTAATTCGTTTTTTTTGGTAATCATGCAACTGCGTATAAAGAAGCGGCATCGAAATAACGAATGTCACAATCAATGCAGCCCAGATTTTCCAGTTCACCCCTACAAAAAAGAGAATACTAAAACCTAAAAGCAACAGTACTGTCGCCGTCCCTAAATCGGGTTCTTTGGCTATAAGAACAAATGGCAGTAAAATATAAAACGATATTTTTGCAAATTCTTTAAGATCATAGCCTCTGAGCGAAGGGGGATTTTTACTAATTAAATAGGCAAGCATCAAAATAAATGCCGGCTTCATTAGTTCTGAGGGTTGAAGCGTAAAGTCAATAAAGGGAATCTCAATCCACCGTTTTGCACCCATACGGACATGTCCAAAAAATTCTACAGCAATTAACAGTAAAATATTGAGCCAATAAAAAATGGGGATCAGCCAGCTAAATCTACGAATAGGAAGAAAAAAGAAGAGCACGAAGACAATAGCACCAACACCCACGTAAACCAGATGCTTTTGTGCAAGTACGGGATGTATCTCACCAATAAGCAATCCCGAAATCACAATTAGCGGAATAATTAAAATCACGGAAATGAAATCAAAATGTGCTAGAATACGCCGATCAAGTTTCCACAAGGATTCTACTCCAATTTTTTACCAAATTTCAATTAAAATTGTAACACATAAAGGTAACACTCATGAGCCAATCATCAACTTTTGAGGTCAACGAAATATCTCGACTCGATATATTTTTAACGCAAGCACTTCAAGAACCTCGAAACCAAATTGCCTACCTCATCAAAAATGGTGATGTCACTGTTGATGGAAAAACTGTCACAAAACCCGGGCTTAAACTAAAGATGGAACAAAAAATTATTGTCACATTTCCTGAGCCTGAAATTACACCGGCAAAAAAGATTGATTTTGATGTTGAGGTTCTTTATGAAGATGATGATATTTTAGTCATTAACAAACCAAGCAACCTAACCGTTCACCCTGCTGCCAGTGTTAAAGAAGCAACTTTAGTAGATTGGCTCAAACATAAAAATATTCGGCTCTCAACCATTAGCGGTGAAGAGCGTCACGGTATTGTCCACCGTCTCGACAAAGGAACCAGCGGTGTAATGGTTGTAGCAAAAAACAATGAAGCCCATGAAAAACTTTCAGCCCAATTGCAAGATAAAAGTATGGGGCGCTACTATTTAGCAATTATTTCACCCCTGCTTAAAGATGAATTTACTTACATAGATAAACCTATTGGTCGAAGTTCACATAACCGATTGAAAATGGGAGTTACCAATCATGGTAAACCCGCTCAAACCCTCTTTAAAAAGCTCTATCCAAACACCGATGAAACGCTTGAGTTAATTACATGTAAATTGTTTACGGGCAGAACCCATCAAATTCGTGTTCACTTAGAATCCATAAGTCGCCATATTGAGGGCGATCATTTATATAGTCTTAAGAGCAAAAAAGATAAAATCAACAGAATTTTATTACATGCATATTTACTCTATTTGGTGCATCCACGCTCTGCTGAAACGATGGAATTTTGTGCGCCTATTGCTGAGGATATGCAAGCATTTATTGACCAAGAATTTAATAAGGATACTATTAATGAAATCATTGCTCCAGATAATTTTGATCGCCACTTTAGCGGCTTTACTCTTTAACGGGTGCTCTAAAACACCCAGTGCTCCACAAAAGGCTGAATTAGACTCTTCACTGCCAAAAGTCATCATTAACGGCACACTCGTTGATATGAATGCCATTGCTTTTGAGTGGAAACTACTGCAACATCCAAAGGTTGTTGGCGTTGCTATCTACAGAAATAAACTCAAGAGTAATGACAAAAAACTACATTTTATTGAAAGAATTGAAAGCAAATATGTCACCCATTATGTCGATACCGACGTCGTTCCTAATACCGACTATCGCTATGTTTTTACCTCTTACAACAAAGATGGTGCCGAGTCACATCCAAGTGATACTGTCAATGTCAAGACCATGCCATCGCTGAAATCGGTTAGTTTTTTTACTACTATTGGCAATATGCCACGTAAGGCAAAGCTCATCTGGAGACCGCACACCAATATTAAAGTAGTCGCCTATAAGATTCAACGCAAAACATCTAATGACCCGGAATGGGAAAAAATGGCTACTGTAAAGGGACGTCTTAATGCCGAATATATAGACGAAGATCTTGATGATAACGAAATATACAAATATCGTATTATTGCCTTTACCTTCGATAATTTACAATCCGTGCCAAGTAATATTGTCCAAGTTACTACCAAATCACTTCCTCCGACTGTAACTGGTGTCACTGCAACCACTGAAGCAGCAAAACAGATTACTATTTCGTGGACACCAAGTAGTGCTAAAAGTATTGATTATTACAATATTTACCGCAGTAACAGCAGTGATGGTTCCTACAAACTCATTAAAAAAACACGCCAAACGAGTTATGTTGATGCAATCAAGAAAGATGGTGTCCACCATTACTATCGTATTGCCGCAGTTGATTCTGATGAGCTTGAAAGTTTAAAAAGCAATCCACCCACCTACGGCAGTACCTTAGGAAAGCCAAAAACACCAAAAAACTTTACAGCCAAGCTCATCAACAATACCGTGCATCTTAACTGGAAAAAAACTGATAAGCGTACCAAAAGCTTTACGCTAGTTAAAACATCACGAAGCGGATGGTTGTCAAAAAGCACTAATCATATAGACAACATTACCCAAACAGAACTGATTGATACCAATATTTCACCCAATATTCTTTATGAATACCAAATTTTTGCCGTAGATGCTAACGGAGTGCAATCCAAACCATCTGAAGTAGTAGAGATCTCTTTTGAATCAAAATAGGCTGTAACTCTATGCCTCATATTCATTTAAAAGAGCATAAAGAGGCTCATTTCCCTTCTAGTATTGGTAATAGCAATTTTAAATTTATTGCCACTAACGTCAAACACTCTGAGGAACAACTTATTGCAACCGAAGTAGAAAATAAAAAGTTTTTTACGCTTGTTAAAGATGGCCCGAAGCGATTGGTTAAAAGTGACAAAATCACCCGCCCTTCTCCTGCATTTTTAATGCACACGGCACTACTTGATTATGTCAAATTAACTGATGCCGAAGTATTTAGCTCTAACGTGCATACCTCAGAAAAAAACATTCATTTTCAAGAAGAACTAAAGCTCAAACCTATTGAATTTTTTGCTGAGAATTTTCCAACTGAAAAAGAGATTCATATTGAGGTTGGTTTTGGCTCAGGGCGGCACTTAGTTCATCAGGCAGTCGCTAACCCTGATATTCTTTTTATCGGTATTGAAATTCACCGTCCTTCAATTGAACAGGTGCTCAAGCAGATTAGTATTCAAAATATTGACAATCTTCTGCTTCTTGATTATGATGCACGTCTTTTTATGGAACTCGTTCCTTCAAATATTGTGGGTAAAATCTATGTACATTTCCCAGTACCATGGGATAAAAAACCGCATCGTCGTGTCATTTCTAAAGCCTTTATTGAAGAAGCCATTCGCGTACTAAAAATTGATGGACGTCTTGAACTGCGCACCGATAGTGAGAACTACTATGCATACTCCTACGAAACCTTCATCTCTTTACAGCAACTCTCACTTGAAATACATAAAAACCGTTGTATTGCAGTATCGAGTAAATATGAAGATCGCTGGCGTCTTATGGAAAAAAATATCTATGATGTCACCATGATCAACAGCGAGCTAAGTCCTCAGCGCAGTGAAGAGATCAGTTTTGAATTTCCAAAAAATCTTTTAAATCCTGAACATCTACACGAACTTAATGGCAAAACAGTAACCTTTGAGGGTGGTTTCATTCACTTTGAACGCCTCTATACAATTCAAGACGACGGCATGTTACTGCGACTCTCCCTTGGCAGTTTTGAGCGCCCTGAACATACTTACCTGATCTTAAAAGAGGATTCAACCTCCTACTACCCTCAAGACCTGATTGCAACCCGTACCAATTTACATGTACATCAGCAACTCATCAAGGAACTTAATGGATAAGGTTATCTACGCTAAAAACCTTTCTCTGGCATACAATGACAGAGAGACGATTATTAATGACACATCATTCTCTATTGAATCGGGAAGTTTTGTCTTTATAACCGGAGCCAGCGGTAGTGGAAAATCGACCCTGCTAAAATCTTTTTACGGAGCAATAAAACCTAAAAATGGTGATTTAATTGTTGGCGGTGTTGAATTAGGTGGCATTACATCTAACAAACTCAACTTCTTACGACGTCATCTCGGTATTGTCTTTCAAAACTATCGACTCGTCAATGAGTGGACGATTGAGAAGAATGTGATGTTGCCACTGATTATTTCAGGATATGCCAAAGATGTCAGTGATGCGCAAGTCGAAAAACTGCTCAATCATGTCAAACTAAACCATCAATCAGGAAAATACCCCCAAGAGCTAAGCGGGGGTGAACAACAGCGTGTGGCAATGGCACGTGCACTCTCACACAACCCCATCTTGATTTTAGCCGATGAGCCTACCGGTAATCTTGATGATTACTCATCTCAGGTAATTTGGAATCTGCTTCAAGGTGCCAATTTACAGTTAAAAACAACTGTAGTTGTCGTTACTCACAATATTCCAAAAACTTTAAATCTTAACTATAAACATTTTCATTTAGACAATGGAGTTCTACATGAAGTCCTTTAAAAACCATCTCTCTTTAATTATGGCTATTGTGACCATACTCTTTTCATTACAAATTTTCACCATTACAGACCGCTCCATTGCAGCGTATGAGTTAAATTTAAAAGAGGATTACTCCATTGTCGTTGTATCTGAAAAAAAGATTACTCCAAAGACCTTTAAAGCAATTCACCATCTCATTAAAAGCAGTGAAACCATTGCAGCAGATCATGTCTTAAAGAAAATTCAACTCCAGATGAAACAGACAAATATTGAACTGCTAAAGATTGCCTTACCAAAGTTTTATAGGATTCATCTCTCTAAATTTCCCTCACCTAAACAGATTGACGCTATTACAAGTTTAATAAAAGAACATCCAGGTGTCACAAGAGTTGAGAGTTTTGCAAGCAGTCACAATACTACTTACAAACTACTGATCTTATTTAAACAGGTAGTACTTGTCTTAGCACTCTTTATCTTTGTTGTCACCTCACTTTTGATGCTAAAAGAGATGCGTATCTGGCAATTTCAACACACCGAACGCATGAGCATTATGGCACTCTTTGGAGCACCCGTATGGCTACGATCAGCAGTACTCTTTCGACTTGCTCTGGTTGATGCTTTAATTGCAACATTTTTAGCCTGCTTTGCATTTATTGCCATACTAAAATACGGATGGATTGAAGCAGAACTCGATATTATTGGCATTAATGTTATTGTCTTTGATCTCTTTAGTGATGGACTCCCAATGCTAATCTTAGCACTCAGTCTCTCTATATCCTTAGCAACAATGATTGTTCTGGGACATAAAGAAGAGGTATGATCCGTTTTATTCTAATATTGCTACTCATACTCACAACCATAACCTCAGCACGTAATATCGATGCTGAAATAAAAGACACTTCTAAACGTCTTAAAACATTTGACAAAGACAATACACACATCAATACCAAGATGGCTAAAAATGCCAAAGAGATACTAAAGCAAAAAAGTGTTGTCTTAAAACAGACCAAAGAACTTCAAGAGTTACAGAGCGAATTAAATCGTAAAGAGAAAAATTATGAATCAAGCAAAGTAGAGCTTATAGGACTAAAAAAATCCAGCAATGAGCTCAATGAAGAACAAGAACAAATTGAACAAGAATTGGTTTTTGCAATTGCACGAAACGCCTCATTAATGCTGGTTCTCGATGACAAAGACCCCGTCAATGAGTTGTCACTAATAACACAGGAATCGCTTAAAGAGCTAAGCAAGCAAATACATCATAAAATTCAAACTCTAAATTCAAACTACTCTACCACATCAAAGCAGATTCAAAGCCTTCAAGAGCGCATTATGCTACTTCACAGCAGTATTGCAATGATTGATTCAAAAAAGCAGACACTCTTAATACTCAAACGTTCCAATACTAAAAACCTTACCAGACTTGAGCGCGATCAAAAAAAATACAAACTATCATTTAAAAAACTTAAAAATGAGCAGAACTCTCTTCGTAAGACCTTAGCAAAACTTAACATCGTTAAAGAAAAAGAAAAAGAGCGTAAAGCCAGAATAAAACGCGAGAAAAAAGAAGCACTACGTTTAGCAAAACTTGAAAAAGATAGAAAAAAAGCAATTTCTACCGGTAAAGCGCTGCCAAAAGTTAAAAAACAGAGTATTTATCATAGTGTCAAAACTAAAAGGTACAGAGGTAAAAAGACCATTGCACCACTCTCAAGCTATACTCTTGTTAAAAAGTTTGGTCCTTACACTGACCCGATTTATGACATTAAAGTCTTTAATGAATCTGTCTCATTAAAGCCAACGTCTAAAGATGCAAAAGTTAAAAGTGTTCTCAATGGCAAGGTAATCCTAGCAAAAAAGACATCCCTACTCAATCGTGTTGTCATTATTGAACACCATAATGGAATGCACACTATCTATGCGTATTTAAACAAAATTGCTCCTACCATCAAAAAAGGAACACGCCTTAAAAAAGGCTCGGTTATTGGACGGGTCAGTGATGAACTAATGTTTGAAGTCACTCAAAGAAACCACCACATTGACCCAATGCAGCTTATTAACTAAAAGAGATCTCTAAAATGGCCAGATAGCCTTTATTGCTTTAGTTCCCCAGCCTTGCTGCGTTGCTCGGTCAAGTTCACCTTCTGAGCGATATAATATTTTAGCCTCACTAATTTTATCTGAATTAATTTGATTGTTCTGATCAATATCGTATGGACGTATTACGCCGCTAATTTGTACGATTTGCTTCTCATCATCAATCAATATATCACGACGTCCCGTAATAAAATAATTTCCATTCTCCAATACCTTAATAATGCGAGCCGATATTGTTGTCTGAAACGATGCCGCTTTACTGTAAGAGCCCTTCCCTGAAAAAGAGCTGCTTGAATTCGCATTAAATCCGACATTGGTCAGTCCGCTAGCCCTGTTTGCCAGCGATGAAATAGCATTGTTGGTTCCACCGGCTGTAAATGTGCCACCTCCGAGTTCTGTGGTGTCACTCTCCGAGATTTTCTTATTGACACTGTTAGAGCTGTTGGTATTTTCTGTAATGGTTACGGTCACAATATCATTTACATGCATCGCTTTATGATCTGAAAAGAGAGGATTGTCTCCTTGCCCAAAAATACTGCCGCTTGAAGTGTAACTCTTTTCATCTTCTTTTGATGGCATCTGCTCCACATACTCAGGTGGCTCAAAATCTAGTTCCGGCTCAGTCAGCTTTGCGGTACAACCACTAAATAGAGTAATTGTCGCCATAATTAATAGTAGTTCTTTAATCATTCAATTGTCTCGCATCATATTTTTGATAAAATTAAGCAAATTTAGTTCCAAGGGAAACAATGAGTCTTCGTACACAGATTAAAAATGATATTAAAGTAGCAATGAAAGCCAAGGAAACAGCAAAACGTGACGCACTGCGTCTTCTTGACAGTGCCATGAAACAGATTGAAGTTGATGAGCGAAAAGAGTTAAGTGATGATGATGTGTTAGCCATTATTGCTAAACAGGTCAAACAGCGCAACGACTCAGCAACACAATACAGAGATGCCGGACGGGATGACTTGCTTGAAAAAGAGTTAGCAGAAATTGCCATTTTTGAAGTCTATTTACCGGCACAACTCAGCGATGAGGAATTGACAGCTACCATTAAAGAAATTATTGCACAAACGGGTGCGCAAACTATGAAAGATATGGGTAAAGTTATGGGCGCAGCTAAAGGCAAAATTGGTAATTTAGCCGATGGAAAGCGCATTAATGAGTGTGTTAAAGCACTGCTAGGTTAATTTACATGTATTTTACATGTAAATTATTTCCCAATGCCCACGAGTTCCACCAACTCGCTCTACAATACCAAGCTTCTTGAGTTTAGCTACATTCTCTTCTATCTTTCTAACTGATATTCCCACTTCTTCAGAAAGTGTTTTCGCACTTACTTTTGAATTGTACCTCATTATCTGAACTATCATGAGTTGATTATCTGTAAGATTACTGACCTTATTACCGACTTCTTTACCGACCTTTACAATCGTTTTTAAAATCATCTCCAGCATAAATTCAATAAAAGGTGTACATTCACCCAGTACGGTTGCATCTTCTAATGCTTTGTAATACTCTTGTTGATGATCTCGCACAATACTCTCTGTTGGTAAGCTTGAAAATAGAGGATTGTACTTGTGTAACATTACACTCTGCCAAAGCCTGCCCATCCGTCCATTTCCATCACTAAAAGGGTGTATGAATTCAAATTCGTAGTGAAATATACATGATTTTAGCAGCATATGCTCATCACTATTTTTGAGCCATACAAAAAGCTGAGTCATTAACTCTGGAACTAAATGAGCTTGTGGTGCTATATGCTCACCCACTCTAACATTTGAACTTCTAAATGCTCCAGCCGTTTTAAGGATTCCACTCATTAGCATCTTATGGGCATGTAGCAGGTCATTTATTTCATCATAGTTATAGTTCTCAAGTTCTTGGTAAACTTTAATGGCTCCTTCAACCTCTGCTATTTCTAGCATAGTTCCTAGAACTCTCTTACCATCCAAAAGTGCTGTAATCTTCTCTTCTCCTAAGAAGTTCCCCTCTATCTCTAGTGTTCCTGCTAAAGTCTTAATGCGGTTCTTTTTTCTTAACATTGGCGTTATGATTTGACTACTGCTATGCTTTAGTTCTATTAAGCTCTCACTTATTTTTGTTGTAAGGTCTAGTATCTTCGATGTTATTGTGTATGGTGGTTTGTAATCTGACATTTCATCTCCTAATATACTGTCTCATCTACAACTTTAGCTTCTAAACTGTCTTGTGATGTAACTATTAAAAATTCTGCTGTTATATTTCTTAGCTTGTAAGTTTTTGTTCATTAATATTCTCTTTAATCATTTTTAACTTCTATATAAGAGTTTCCCAAATCTTCATTTATTTTAAACAATAACAATATTTGCATTTCTTGTTCCATAGACATAGTAATATTTGAAATCAAATTTATTGTAGTTACATTTATGCATTTAGAGGCTTCAAAGCAAGGAATATCTATTCCATGGCTAGAAGCTCCCATAAGCATTTTTGAAGTATACTCATTTGGCAACCCCATATGTGAATACAAACTTGAAGCATTTGAATGCACATTATTACTTGTAGCCTTATAAAATGCTCTTTGAAAATTCAACTTAACTGCCTCTTCTAAAGCTACAAAACTTATCTTAGAATCTTCTTTGTTTTTTAATGTAAAAGCCCAAGGATAACCATTATCTTTTATATTAAAATTATATTTTAATATAATGTTATTTTTCTTTAATTCTAATTCTGAAAATATTGTATCGTCAATTAGAGGTATCTCAAAAAATTCATTTCGATCATTTATTTTTTTTGCTTCTTTAAAATCATCAATGATTCTATAGTCTAAATATCTTTTAGCAGTTTCATTTCCTTCTTTTTGTATGAAACTACTAATAACCATGGTTTCATAAAGTGTTCTACATCTTGCATAAGCACCATCTGTAAATCCGGCTCTTAATAATACCAATATCTCTTTAGAAACTAAACAAGCCCTACACTGCAATCTTAATAAAGACTCATATAACTCTTTATTTTTATCATAATTTTCTAGTTTCTCTATTTCAATATTTTTTGTTATCTCTATCGCTGTATTTATTTGTAATTCAAACAAATCTAAAAATTCACCCCAAAGATCATTAATATTTTCTATGACTTTTTCATCTTCTTTTTTTAAAGTGGTTGAATAAGTTGGCTTTTTTTCATATATAGCTTTGAGTGTGATTTTTCTAAACCTATCAGATAGATTATCAAAACCATTTTCATTTATGGCTTTCAAATACTCTTCTATTTTTCCTTGATTTAATAAAATATTTTTAATATCATCTATCGCATCTATTTCATCAATATACTTTGTGTTTGACAACTGTTCATCTGTTAAATTTATTTCAAAAGCTTTTATATTTTTTGTTAAACATTGCTTTGTCAAATCATCTAATTGTTGTTCAGTTAAATGTAGATTTAATTTATTAAATTCATCTTCTAGATATGAATAACAATTTAAAATATTTATTTCAAAAACCATCAAAAAACTCCCTTTTAACAATTACACCATCTTTTTTTATATTTCTATTTTCTACATGTATATTTAAAGGTATTTTAATTTTTTCTAGTCTCATGCTACGATTCTATCTAAAATTTAGTTTGAAGTTAATTTTTATGGCATACAGCCCTAATTTACAATATTAGAGCTGTATGTACTTGTTTATTGGCAGTATGGTGTAGAGTGGTAATTTACATGTAAATTATTGACACCCCGCTCCCGTTTTCAGACAACGCAGTGTACTCTCAACATCATCTTGACGCATAAGCGACTCACCGACTAAGAAGGCATCAACACCGGCTTTATGAAGGTCTGGCAGTTGTCCATGTTCGTAAATACCGCTCTCTGCAACAATAATTTTACCGTTAGGAATGAGTGGTATAAGCTTATAACACAGCTCCATAT
>CAYZUN010000067.1:0-12633 GCA_964481625.1 uncultured Sulfurimonas sp. | reverse complement strand
GGTTTAATAATAATATTATCAATCTCGCTTGGTGTAGAACCCGGTAGTGGAACTATAATAGTACCGCCGCTAATTGCGATTTGCGGATCTTCTTCACGAGGCATAACAACAAGAGAGAGATACCCAATAGCGAGTAAAAATATTGCTAAAATCGGAGTAAGCGGATTATAGAGAAATGTTTTTGCTAAACGACCCGCGTAATCAGTGACAGGTATGTTTGAGACATCTTTTTCTTCAGCCATAAATGCTCCTAGTCAAATGTAATTTTAGAGTAAAAACCCGGGTAGACAACTTTCTTCTCATCATCAAAAGATATCTTTACTTTAAATGAGTGTGTCATTGGATTAGAACTTGGAATGATTGAGCTAATGGTTCCTCGATTGTTAATATCTACTGATGGAATAGATACGCCGACCTCTTTACCGATTTTAATAAATTTGAGGTTTTTCTCTGAGACTTCAGTAATGATTTTAAGCTTGCTTAAGTCGGTTAAGACAAGTGCCGGCATTCCCGGAATTGCCATCTCGCCTTCATTAATATTTTTTTGAACAATAACACCGTCATTAGGTGCTTTAACACGGAGATAGTTGTATTGATTCATCACCTCTTTAAGCCGTGCTTTGGCTTGTTCTACCTGTTTTTGCGCTACTCTAATCATATCTTTAAGGTTTTTTTCCGCTAATATTAAATTTTCCAAATCATATTTTGAGACAATATTTTTTTGAAAAAGTCTGCGGTTACGATCAAGGTTTAGTAGTATGTTGGTGTGTTGACTTTGGTGCATGTTGAGTGCCAAAATAGCTTGTCCAATTCCAAGTTCAACTTGTGCCTTGGCACTGTCGATCTCTTTTGAGTCAATCTCATAAAGTAGATCTCCTTTTTTAACACGATCTCCCTCAGAAACATGAACACTTTTAATAAAGCCCATATAACGACTTGTGAGCATCTTTTGATTATCAGAAACAACTGCTCCGGCAATCTCAAACGGTGCCGCTTGTAATGCACCATAAAGCAGTGTAAACAGTAGTATAATATTTTTCATTTTTTCTCCTAATAAGCTAATTTTTTGACTTGTAAAATTTTATCGGTTCTTGCATTTTGTAACTGCAACAGTTTGAGTAGTTTTTCAATTTGCAGTGACTGCTTAATGACAACATCATTAATTGAAGCCAACCCTTCTTTGTAACGTTCTTGATAATTATTGTAGATTTCTTGAGCTAACTCAATCTCTTTTTTTAGACTCTCAATTTGAAAATCATAGTTTTTGACCTCTGTTTTGATCTTTTTGTACTGTAGTGCAATGCCCTTTTTAGCTAATGCAATTTGTTGTTTTACTTTAAGCTGTTTAATTTTCTCTTGTTCAATAGTTGCAGAGTTGATGCCGCCATTAAAGATATTAAGGGTGGCTTTTACACCGATGGTATAGCGGTCATGATCAGCAAAATCATTTAAGAAACGGTCATCGCTGCTTCCATACTCGCCAAATGCTCCAATTTCAGGACGATTGCCAGCTTTTGCAATATCAATCATATCACTTTGAATTTTAAAACCAAGCTCTGCTTTTTGAATGTCTTTATTTCTTAAAAGAACGTCACTTAAAGGAATATTGTAGTTAAAGATGTTAAGAGAGAGTATTTTAATTGATCTTACTTCAGAGTTGAGTAGAAAACTCAAGAATTGATAGGAAAGTTCTCTATTTGCCTGCGTTTGAAAGATCATTCTTTGAATATCAGAGAGTTTGGATTCAACTTCTAAAAGATCGGTGCGTTTAGCGTAACCCTCTTTTTGCATCTCAATGGTAGCAAACTGCAGCTTGTCAATATTTTCTTTAATGGTCGTTAAATCTTTTTCAAACTTATTGAGTAAAGAAATGTCGTAATAGACTTTTTCCAGCTCATAAAGTTTTTGTGCAATAACTTTTTCCCTGTCATGCTTGTTCATAATATGCATTCTATTTGCAATCTCATTGTAATGTGTTAGTTTTCCACCTGTGTAGAGAGGAATCATATAGGTGAGCGTAACATCAAAATGATTTCTATCATCAGGATAGTTTAGATCATAAGGTTGTGTTTGAAGTAGTTCAGACGCCATATTTGGGTCTTGCATGATGTTAGTAAATGTATTAAAGTCACTTCCGGACATTGTAAGAGCCTGACCAACACCGCCTAAAAATTCACTAAAACCAAAATCTCCAAAATTAGCTTCACGACTTTGAAGTTTAAATCCAAAAATATTTCCGGCATCATTGGAGCGTAAACCCATTAAAGCTGCGTCAAGCTTACCATAGTGATAGCCTAGAGCAACTTTTTTGCCAAGTTTTGCAACATCAACGTTAAATTGTGCAATATTAATTTCAAGGTTCTCGTTGAGAACAATATTTTTAGCATCTTCTAAAGCTAAATTTTCATAAGCAAGGGAAGTGTTAGCGATTGATGGTATTGAAAACAGTAATAAAATTATTGAAAAGATTGTTCTCATGTAAATCCTTATTATTGATAAATAAACTAGATTATACAGAAATAATACATAAAAGTTACTTATGTTATTATTATTATTATAAATAATAATGTATTTTAAGGTGCATTGTTTCTAAAATAATTAAGATACCCTTTAAAAATAAATTCAATTTAGCTAAAATTCCACAACTGAAAAATTAAAGGTACTTAGATATGGCAACTATTGGAATGAGTGATATTAAAAAGGGTGTTCGAATGGAAATTTCTGGTGTTCCCTATAAAGTAGTTGAGTTTCAACATGTTAAACCTGGAAAAGGTGCGGCATTTGTTCGTACAAAAGTCAAAAGTTTCATTAATGGCAAGGTAATTGAAAAAACGATTCATGCGGGTGATAAGTTTGAAGTACCGATTTTAGATTATAAAACAATGCAGTATCTTTATGATGATGGTGAGATGCTTCAATTTATGGATAACGATACGTATGATCAATTAGGTCTCGTATACGATCAGTGTGAAGAGGCGATGAAATGGCTTAAAGACGGTACCAATGTCGATATGATTTTTTACAAAGGTAATGCTATTTCTGTTGAAGTACCCGCTACAATGGAATTTGTAATCACTGAGACAGGACCAAAAGACAAGGGTGACACTGCAAGCGGTTCGAAAAAACCGGCTGTAATTGAAACGGGTGTTGTGATTCAAGTTCCCTATCATATCTTAGAGGGTGATTCTGTTAAAGTTAACACTGTTGACTCTGAGTACCTTGAAAAAGTAAAATAATTTTTACATGTAAATAAGAGAATTGATTTAAAACAAATAAAATCAGCTCAGTAAGGAGTTCTTATGCCAACAGATTTTGAAGAGATTGAAGCGGTAAGTATTATTGATGTACTACGTCGTGCAGAAATTGAAGTGATTATTCTTCCAGGAGGTTGGGGAGGTATCGATATTTTAGCTACTTATTGCGAGTAAGCCGGTTCTGGCTACTTCTTTTTTTTTGAGCGTTTTGAACCTTTTTCTTTGTGAACTGACTTTATCCAGAGGTAGTTAATTAAATAATATAGAGATGTTGACAATATTACCGCATAAAAAAAGGTTCCTACATACAATGGAATAAAAATATTTCCTATATTTTCTTCAAACCATTTTATTGTAAGCTCTACTTCTAAAGCATTGTTATTCATTAGAAGCGCACTTCCGGTTAAATATTCAATATAATACATAAATGGCATGGTAAGCGGGTTAGAGAGCCAGACCATTAAGAACCCGATAGGTGCATTAAAACGAAAAATAGGCAGTAAAAAGACAATTAACAACATCTGCATCGGCATCGGTATTACTGCTACAAATGCCCCAATGGCCACTGCTTTTGAGACAGTTCTGCGATTAATCGATAAAAACTCTTTTGGAATATTATATTTTTCAATCAATGCATCAAGTTTACTCGATTTTCTTGTTTTTTTAAATACTTTTCTAACCATACATTATTCTTCTACTGATTTATCAAAATATACCACTCTAAAACTTGCAAGCACTTGAGTATTGCTAAAAAGTTGTAATTTTTCACCTTGAATTTTGTAATGTGTTGTTTTTTGCAAAACATTTTGAAATGCCTGCTCTGTCGGCATCGTCTCTTGACACGTCATCTGCATCATATCGATTTGTGAAAAGTTGATGGCATCACCTTCAATTTGGTACATTCCGGAGAAACGGTTACATCCGCTAAAGCCAACAACTTTATTCTCTTTCTCTAAAATAAAATTGGGATCTTTAAGTTTTTCTGAGGGAATGATGGTTACATCTTCAATACGCAGAAGTTTCCAATATTTGTTTTGTATAGGGAGGTCAGCTTTTTTATTACCCATACGTCTTAGCAGAACTTTCAGAGGTTTATGAAACGGATCAATATCTTCTATTGTCGAAAAAAGCAGCTGATTGTCATGCGTAATCTTAGCGCGGAGTGCATAGTGAGATGTTTTTTCAATTTTGTTAGCATCGTAACTTAGGGTAAAGTGAAACGGAGGTGACTTTGTTGCATTGAATGTTTTTGATGCAATTATTGTATTAGCATGTGACAAATCTTCTAAGGTAATGGTTATTGATGAGTTGGGCGGTAGAAACATCCGCTCTTTGTAAAGCAAGGTTCCTTCAACTTGTTTGATATGATTATGAATAGATTCTACATTGTCGCTTGCGTTAATTGTGTGTATTGAGAATAATAGAGCAACTGCAGATAATAGAAATTTTTTCATAAGACTTCCTTGAATATATAATGAAATTGTATCTTAAAAAAGTGTATGAAACAGTTGCATTTACGGTTGATTCATCTGCAATGGTAATCTCTTGAGTTTTTTGGGCTTGATAGCCCATCAAGATGATGGGCACAAGCTAAATCCCTTAAGAAGGGTTCTTTTTTTGATGTTTTTGCATTATCATAAGATAGAGAATCGGTAAAATAACCAGAGTCAGTGCTGTTGAGCTAATGAGCCCATTAATAACAACAATGGCTAAAGGACGTTGAATCTCTGATCCTGGACCATCAGCAAAGAGTAGTGGCAATAGTCCAAGAGCTGCAATAGAGGCTGTCATAAGAACCGGACGAAATCGCTTAAGCGAACCTGTAATGACGGCATCTTTGAGTTCATACCCTTTCATTAATAAAAAGTTAAAATAATTTACTAAAACAACACCATTTAAGACGGCAATACCGAGTAGGGCAATAAAGCCGACTGATGCAGGAACAGAGAGGTACTCACCACTAAAATACAGACCTGCAATGCCGCCAATAAGTGCTAGCGGAACATTTACTAAGACCAATATAGCTTGAGAGAATGATTTAAACGATACAAAGAGTAAAATAAAGACCAAAAAGAGTGCAATTGGTATAATAAGCATCAATTTAGCCGAGGCACGCTGCTGATTTTCAAACTCGCCGCCATAAGAGAGTGAGTAACCTGCCGGAAGCGTTATCTCTTTTTCAATTCGCTCTTTTACCTCTTCAACAAAACTAACAAGATCGCGTCCTTGTACATTACTCTGTACAACACTTTTTCGGTAACCGTTTTCATGTTCAATTTGAACCGGTCCGCTACGCTGCTCAAAGTTAATAAAGTTTGACAAAGCAACACTGCTGCCATCAGGAAGAATGTACTGTAGTGTTTCAAGCTCACTAAGTGAACGCTGGAGTTTCATGTCACCTTTAACCATTAAATCAACTCGAATCAACCCTTCTTGTACAATACCGACAGAGACACCGGTAATCAATGTTTTCATGTAGGTACTGATTTCGTGCTGGGTGACACCGTAGTAGCCCATTTTTTCGCGATTAAATTCCAGTTCGAAATAGGCGACCCCTTCGTTGGCTTTTTTGTAGACATCACTGCTGCCGTCAATGCTCTCTAAAATAGACTTGATTTGAACTGCAATACCTTCTAAGGTGTCATTGTCGCTACCGAAAATATCAACGGCTAAGTCACCTCGTACTCCCGTAAGCATCTCTGATACCCTCATTTCGATAGGCTGTGTAAATCCGTATTCAACACCTGAAAGAGAGTCTAATACGTGACGTATTTCATCGAGTAGCCACTCTTTAGAAGGCTTTCGCCACTCATCTTTTGGTTTAAGTACTAAAAAAGTGTCCGTGTCATTGAGACTCATTGGGTCAAGTCCGAGTTCATCACTTCCGGTACGTGCAATAATAGAGGTAATTTCAGGTACATTTTTAAGAAGTTTTTTCTGAAGTTTAAGATTCAGTTCACGGCTCTCATCAAGACTAATGGAAGGGAGCATCTCTACACCGATAATGACACTTCCTTCATCCATAGTCGGCATAAATGTTTTACCCGTTTTGGTCGCAAGGTACATTGAAGTAAGTAGTAGAACAAAAACAATTGAGAAAATAAGCTTAACATGCTTGAAACAAAAGTGAAGTGTTGGTTCATACATGCGCAGTAGAATTCTAATAAGGAAAGACTCCTTATCTTCACGTTTTTTCAAAATAAATGAGCTTAAAACCGGAATCAGTGTTAATGCTAAAATTAAAGAGCTAAAAAGTGCAAATACAATACTCAATGCTACGGGTTTAAAGAGTTTCCCCTCAAGACCTTCAAGTGTCAGTAGCGGCATAAATACAATAATGATGATGAGTACACCGGTAATAATGGAGGGAGCCATTTCAATAGCGGCATTATAAATAATAGCAACTTTATTACGACTCTTATTACGCTTATCACCGAGTTCGGCGGTGATATGCTCGACCATAACTACGGCAGAGTCGACTAAAATTCCTACGGCAATTGCCAGACCGCCAAGGCTCATTAAGTTAGCACTCAGACCAAAGTACTCCATTGCTATAAAGCTCATTAGCAGTGCAAACGGTAAGATGAGCGCAACACTAAAGGCTGAAGCAAAATTTCCAAGCATAAGTAATAAAACAATTAAAATAAGAATAACCGCTTCAAATAGGGCAGTTTTTACAGTGTCTGTGGCTAAGTTTACCAAGTCAGAACGATCATAGAAAATGTCAATGGTAGTACCTTGAGGCAGTACTTTTTCTAAGGTCCTCAGTTCTGCTTTAACAGCGTCTAAAACTTTAGTTGTATTAACTCCCTTAAGTCCGAGTACGAGTCCTTGAACTCCCTCACTAATACCATCTTTTGTCACAAAACCTGCACGTGTCAAGTGACCATATCTGACTTCTGCAATATCTGAGACGGTAATATTCTTATTGTCAATAAAAGTAACAGAGATGTTTTGAATATCTTCAATGCTTTTGACGCTTCCGACACTACGAACTAAAATACTCTCAACGCCTTTTGTAACGCGTCCGGCACCATCATTAAGGTTGTTTTGCTCTAGTGCTGTAAAAAGTTGCGTGAGTGTTATGCCAAAGGTTCGCATTGCTTCAATATTGGGAGCAACCTCATAGGTTTTGACTTTTCCGCCTAATGAGTTAAGTTCTGCAACACCGCTGATAGCACGAATTTTAGGTGCAATTACCCAGTCTAAAAGAGTTCGTTTTTCAGTTAAGCTCAGTGTGTCTGATTCAATGGTAAACATTAGAATGTCACTCAACGGTGTACTAATAGGTGCGAGTCCGCCTTGTGTATTTGAAGGCAGTTCATCTTCAATATCATTGAGACGTTCACTTACCTGTTGTCTGGCCCAGTAGATATCAGTACCATCTTTAAAGTCAATGGTAATATCACACAGACCGTATTTTGAGATGGAACGCATAATAGTTTGATAGGGAATTCCGACCATTTGCATCTCAATAGGAGTGGTAATACGTGATTCAATCTCATTAGGTGTCATACCACTTGACTTCATAATAATCTTTACCTGAGTCGGAGAGATGTCAGGGAATGCATCAATAGGCAGACTGTTGTAAGATTTTACTCCAAAGCCAAGAACAATAATAGCCAGCAAAGAGATAAAAAGCCTCTGAGCAAGGGCAAATTCAATGACTTTATTCATTACTGTTTTCCATCATACTTTTTAATATGAGTACTGAATTGACGGCTATTGGCTTTTGCAGTGCAGTTTGAGGTTTGAGATAGTAGTAGTCACCTTCTTGTGAGAGCACCGTAACAGCAACACTGCTGTAGTTGTTACCATTCTTTATAAAAATGATAGCACTGTTTCCGTCTTGAACTAATGCTTTTTTAGGAATTTTTATGGACTCTTTATGCAGGTAAAGTGTTGCAGATGTACGAAGTCCCGGAAGCAGTGTAGCCTCTTCATGAATTGAAAAGCGGACGTTACGAGTCTGGTTTTTTGTATTCATAAAGGGGGCAATATTTAAAACAGTCGATTTGAATCGGTGCTCATCAATGCTAATGGTAACGGTATCGCCATTATGAAGCACCGCGGCATCTTTAGCGGTGAGTGCCCCTTCAAGCCATAGGTTTCCGCTCTTTTTAATGGTAAAGAGCGGCTCAAAAGCATTAAGGCTTTTTCCAATGGCAGCATTGCTTTCAATGATATTTCCATCGACACTGCTGTAGAGTGTGAGTGTAGAGTAGACTTTAAGGTTTTTGGTGATTGAGTCAATAATCTTAGGTGTTGCACCATAAGCACTTAGTAACTCTTTAGAGGCTTTAAGAGTATTTTTGGCTCTTAGAAGCATTGAATGGGATGCAATACACTCTTTCTTCGCAATAATCTGCTCATCACAGAGCATCTGTTTACGTTGATCTGTCTGTAAGGCATCACTGTAATCAATACTGTTTGAGATGGCATTTTTTTGCGTTTCAAGCCACCGCGGTGAACTGACACTTACAAGTGCGTCATCACGTTTAACGCTGTCATATAAATTTACATGTAAAGATGTTACAGTAACTTCATTAGGCAGTGAGAGTGTTTTAAGAAGTTGTGGCGGGGTTACCACTTTGACAAAAAGTGTTGCTTGAGGTGTGATGGCTGAAGTAGTCAGTGTCTCAGTTGTAATATGCCAATCTTTCTCTTGTTCTGCGGTTACAGTAATTTGAGCTGCATTAAGTGACAGCAGTGTGGTGAATAGTAAAATAATTTTTTTCATAAGTTACTCCTTGATTTCTAAAACGCTGTAAAGTTCAAACAGTGTTTGGTAATAGGCTTTTTTAGCATGATTTAACTCTTCATTCATCTCATTAAAGTTTTCATAGGTGAGTAGGTATTCAATGAGGGAACTCTCATTAAGACGGTAGCTCTTTTCAATGAGTGGCATTAATTCAGTTTTATATTTTGTAAGACGTTTGTCGATGGTGCCGTATTGCTTAAAAAAAGTGTTAACTTTTTCTTTTAAAGCAGATGAACGTACCTTTTTATTGAGATAGAGTGCTTCTTTTTCAAAAGTGAGTTTCTGTTTTTCATGCAGTGCACTCAGACGCATTTTTTCATAATTGTCTGACGTAAATGTCAGGGGAATGGATATGTCGACACCAACTCGTTCCATGTCAGTTTCATTGTCATAATATAGAGCAACTCCAATAGAATCAAAACTGCTGTTATAACGTTTTAATGCGTTGTCACTGCTTAGATTTAGATTATTGTAAATCTCTTTTGAAAGAGGATACGATTCCTCTAAAAGTGTAGAAAACTCTTTTAGAGGGAGCAAGTCTTGACAAAAAAGTTCTGAGCTTGTCTCAAGACGTGCTTGTGAAAGTACTTTGTGACGTATAACACGTTCATTGGCAACAAGGGAATTGATTTTTTGGGTCAGACGCTCTTTTTCAAGTTCAAGTTGCAGTAGCTCTTTTTTAGATAACTCTCCATAATTAAAAGCTGTCTGTTTTTTAGTGTAGATGATCTCAAATTGGTTATAGAGTTTTTCATAGTTGCTTATGGTCTCTTTTTTAATGCAGCTGAGGTGGTAGTCTCTTTTAAGTTTATTTTGTAAAATTAACAGGTTGCGTTGCGCTACAAACTCCATTGCCTCATGTTCATAATGACCCATTTGCGAAGCATAGTGAGCAATATTGCCAAGTCGTAACTCTTTTTCGATGCCTACTGAATACTCTATGTTGTCTTTACCAACAGCGGGTGTCGCATTAGCTAGGGTTGTAAATAGTGATAGTGGGGTGGTACTAAATTCAGCCTCATGTTTCATGTGTTGAGATTTAATCTGTTCTTGAGCCGCTTTAAAAGTAGGGTGCTCCTCTTGAACATTTTGTAGTAATTGGTTTAAATTGATGGAGGACGACCAAACAAGGCCATACATCATCAGCATTAGTAATGCAATTTTCATAATACTCTCTTTTATATTTAATTATGGTGGTAACAAGTGGGTAAAAATAGAGAGTTAAGCTATAGGAGGTCGGTAGATGTTTTGTTGCAATGGTTTAATGGGTTGTGGATCTATTAGGAAATAGGGGAAAAATTCGATGCTTGTGGTGAGTGATAATCTGCTGCTATTGTCACAAAATATCATGCTGTTATGGATAATCTCGTGTACCGTTGAAACGCTACATAGGGGTTGTACCTTAATCTGGGAATATGAGAGTTCTACTTGAGTATCTGCATCATAATATCCCATGACAAAATCATGAAATGCAACGAAGAGAAAAGCACTCAACAACAATGATAAGATTATGCGTCTATTTTTCATTGTAAATATAGTATCTAAAGGAGAATTATTATTAGATAAAAGTAGTTTGCTGTTAAGAAGTTAAAGGTTTTTTTAATTTACATGTAAATTAAAAAAGCCCAAACATACTCAAAGGGGGAAAGAAATAGAGTGTTTGGGCTTTTAATATTAAGAGTAAGAACTCTTATTTAGTATATAAATCACTACTTGGGTGATTCGGCTTACTTGTCTGTGCTTGCTCTTTATCTTTGTCATCGTAATGTACAACGTCTGCTTGAGCTAGTGATGCGAGTACTGTAAGTACTAATAGTGTTTTTTTCATGTTTATAGTTCCTTTTTTGTTTTGGTATGTGACATTGTAGCAATAGAGGACAAAATTTGTCTTGATTTAGATCAAGAAGAAGACAAAAATTATCTTATTTATATAATTGATGATTTCAGCTTCTTTTATAGAAAACATTTTTATACTGTTAACAATATAATTAAATTGGGTTAAGAATGAAAAAAAAGAGCATAAAAAAGATCACGCTTACACGTTTATTGCAGGTCTTTGTATTAGCATTGGTGATTACTGTCGCTGTTATTGCATTTAGTTATCGAAGTTTTGCTCAGTTTGCTATTGAGAACAAAGCACTTTCGATTGCAGAAGTAATTAAAGCAGGTTTAACTTCACACATGAAAGCAAAAATTATGGATAAGCGCGATTACTTTTTAAATGAGATTACCACGATACATGATATTGAATCCATTAAAATTATTCGAGCTGATGCTATTCATGAGCAGTTTGGCACGATGGGGTCATTTGAACAAGAGCTAAGTGATGATCTACGAGATATTTTAGAAAAAAAAGAGGTCTATTTTAAATGGGAAGACAGAGCTAGTAAAGTGGAGGTAATTGTTCCTTATGTCGCGAGTTCAAAAGGCACTTTAAATTGTCTACAATGTCATGATGTCAATGATGGTGAGATATTGGGTGCTGTAAATATTAATATGAATATTGGACTATATCAGGGTTTTGCATTAAGATATAGCTATATTATTATTACAGTACTGCTTCTACTAGCTTTAATGATTGTCTTAAATATGTTTCATGTTATTGAGCGTTATATTCGCCAACCTCTCTCTAATATTATTCATGAAGGAGAGTTGGCTTATATCTCAAATCAGAATATTAACAGTGATAACTATGAGAGCCGAGAATTTGAAGATGTTGCAGTAAATATAAATAAATTTAATCAAAATATTTTATGCAAAGAGGAAGAGCTAAAAGAGAAAAATATTCAACTCCAAAGGCTTAATGAAGAGATAGAGTCAACACTCAAAGAGACATTGCTTGCTATGGGGCAGATAGAGGAAATTCGCTCATGTGATACAAAACGTCATGCACAACGTGTTTCTACAATAAGCACATTGATCGCAAAAACATATGGTTTGAATGATGAACAGATAAAATTGATAGAACTTGCATCACCCATGCATGATATTGGAAAAATTGGAATTGCTGATGCAGTCTTAAACAAACCGGCAAAGTTAACTGAAGAAGAGTTTATGCTGATGAAAACACACTCTATTTTGGGCTATGAGATTTTAAAGCACTCAAAGCGCCCGGTTTTACAAGCTGCAGCAAGTATTGCTTATGGACATCATGAAAAGTATGACGGTACAGGATACCCACAAGGGTTAAAAGCAAATGAAATATCCATCTTCGCCCGTATTGTTACTATTGTTGATGTTGTAGATGCCTTGCTTTCTAAACGTATCTATAAAGATATATGGTCGGTTGAGAAAGTAATTACACTATTAAAAGAAGAGCGAGGTAAACATTTTGACCCAAAACTGGTTGATATAGTATTGGATAATATGGATGAGTATGTTGAGATAATTCGAGATTTGTCTGAAGGTAGCTGAGTCTAAAATGTAAATACATGTATTAAATTTCACTCTATGTAACTTTAGTTACAGACAGAAGCTATTAGTTTTTGTCCCATTTACTCAATATTTAAACTTAACACCGGCTGATATTGAACTGAAGAGATAACGCTCTATACACTTAACCCTACACAGCAGTGTATTGTCAATACATCATCAACTATTAGCCAAACTCCGGCTATC
>CAYZUN010000066.1:0-12810 GCA_964481625.1 uncultured Sulfurimonas sp. | reverse complement strand
ATTTCTTGAGTCATACTATAATAACTATGATTTTAGCTTGGTTGATTATTTTGATAATAGTGCGACTTGTAAATTTTAAAAAAGAATCTATAGTTTGAATAGGGAGTTTCACCTCGGTTTAAGGAGGTGAAATTTTTTAAAGTGCTTTACTCATAATACGGTTAAGTTTTGTAATAAAGCCTGCCGTATCTTCAAGTTCCATTCCACTAAATAGTTTTGCCTGATCAAGCAGTACAAATGCTGCATCGTTAATAAGATTCTGATCTGCCGACTCTTTGAGCTTAACAATCAGGTCATGTTTTGGATTGATTTGTAAAATAGGTTTAATTGGAGCCATGCCACCGTCTTGACCCATCTGTTTCATCATTTGTGCCATCATGTAGCTAGGGTCTTCTTTGTCCTCTTTGAGAGCTACCGGTGATTCTGTCAGGTCATGAGTAATTTCAACTTTACCAACATTTTCACCTAGAATATCTGCAAACTCTTTTGCTAGAGAATCAAAATCTTTTTCAGCCTCTTCATCAGCTTTTTTCTCTTCTTCACTCTCTTCAAATTTCGCATCTGCTACGTTTACAAATTTGTACTCTTTATACTCTGTCACCATTGGAAAAACAATGGTATCGATCTCTTCATTAAGTACAAGAACATCAAGGTTTTTTGATTTAAAACGTTCTAAAGCCGGTGAGCTTTTTAGCATTGCTAATGAACTTTTACCTGTAATGTAATAGATCTCTTTCTTCTCTTCATCGACATTTTTAATGAACTCTTCAACACCTGTTAACTCCGTGCCATTAAGAGTGTTAAAACGTAGAAGCTCTAAAATTTTCTCTTTGTTACCGTGGTCACTGTAAAGCCCCTCTTTAAGAACATTACCAAATTCAGCATAGAATTTAGCGTAAGTCTCTTTATCTTTTTTAGCAATTTTACCCAGTTCTGAAAGTACTTTTTTAACTGATGAGTTTTTAATTTTAGCCATAACTGGATTGCTCTGTAAAATTTCACGACTGACATTAAGCGGTAAGTCTTTAGAATCAATCACACCTTTTAAGAAACGTAGGTAGGTTGGCATTAACTCTTTTTCATCATCAGTGATGAAAACACGGTTGATGTAGAGTTTAATTCCTGACTCATAATCGACGCGATACATATCCATTGGCGCACGTGATGGGATGTAAAAAAGTGTTGTGTACTCAATGGCACCCTCCGCTTTGTTGTGCATCCATGCTAATGGCTCATCAGAATTATGTGCTAGTGTCTGATAAAAATCTTTGTACTCATCATCACTGATTTCATTTTTAGCAATGCTCCAAAGTGCATTTGCTTTATTAATTTGCTCATTTACAATCTCAGTAGAAGAAGGTTTTGTCTCTTTACCCTCATCATCAGTCTCAGCAGGAATGTAGTTCTCTTTGTCCATAAAAATTGGGAAAGGAATGTGGTTTGAGTATTTTTTAATGATGCTGTCAATTCTGTGGTGCTCTAAAAATTCACCTTCATCATCTTTGAGGTAAAGTTTAATAGTTGTTCCATGATCTTCACGCTCAGCTTCTACAATGTCAAATTCGCCATCACCCGTACTGCTCCACATGTAAGCTTGATCTTCACCTGCTTTTTTAGAGGTAACTTCTACTTTACCAGCTACCATAAAAGATGCGTAAAAACCGACACCAAACTGACCAATAAGCTGAGAATCTTTTTTTTGATCGCCGCTGAGGTTTTCAACAAATGCTTTAGTTCCCGATTTTGCAATGGTTCCAATATGCTCAATAAGGTCTTCATTATTCATACCGATACCGCTATCACTTAGTGTTAGCGTTTTAGCCTCTTTGTCAATTACAATGTCAATACGTGGTGCAAATTCAACACCTTTGTAAGCATCGTCAGTTAGGGTTAACATATTTAATTTATCGAGTGCATCAGACGCATTAGATACTAACTCACGTAGAAAAATCTCTTTGTTTGAATAGAGTGAGTGAATCATCAGATGTAATATTTGATTTGCTTCGGTTTGAAACTTATGGGTTGCCATAGTTGTCCTTAATAGTTTTTTGAGAAGTATATCGAAAAATTATTAATAATTGCAAGCGATATCAAGAAAGTTTAGTGTAATAGACTAAGTTTAAGTTAGTGTAATGACTAATACCTTATTTTTGCTAAGTAGAGTCCATTGTGAGGAGCGAGACGATTAAGGTGTTGTTTTTTACATGTAAGTTGTTCTAACAAGTCATTTTCACTCAGTTTTGAATCGCTGATATAGAGTAGAAAATTGACCATCAGACGTATCTGACTTCGTAAATAACCGTTGGCTTCAAAATGTAGAACAATATATTTTTTATGACGGTAGGCAAATGCTTTATAGATGCTGCGTTCATAGCTTTTAACTTCGGAACCGTTTTTTTTAAACATCTCAAAATTGTGCGTTCCTTCAAAAAGTTTGATGGCTGTTTGCATTTTTGCAAAATCAATTTTTTTTACAAAGGTAACAAACTCTTCAAAAAAAGGGTTGCTCTCTCCTTCACATAAAACATAGCGATAGACTCTTTTTTGTGCACTATAGCGTGCATGAAAGCTCACACTGACTGCTTCAACCTTTTTTACATGTAAAGAAGAGGGTAGTTGGTGATTTAGTGAGCGTTTTAATTTACTAAGGTCGCTCCAGTAGGAAGGTAAATCTACATGTAAAACTTGTCCGGTGGCATGAACTCCTCTATCGGTGCGCCCTGAAGCAACTATTTTTCCATCAATCTTAAGTGATTGTAGCGCCTCACTAAAGCAGCCTAAAACAGTATTTTTAACATTGGGTTGCTGCTGAGAACCCATAAAATGGGCTCCATTGTAGCTAATGGTTAATTTACAACGCATTAAAAACGTGCCACTACTTTGGTTCTGTAAAGGTAGTAGGTAACACTAAGCCAGACAATAGTAACGAGTGGAATTGCGTAGAACATAAGAATTTTATTGAGACTAAATGCTGCACCGTAATAGAGCACTATGGTCACAAAAATAGAGAGGTACAGATGCCCCTCTTGATGCCTTGCATTAACGATGCCAATACCCATAATCGTAAAGAGAGTGAGTAGTGGAAAAAGACTGAGTATGACATACATCACAAATCTTTTATGTTTTCTCTTTTGAAGAAGAGGACTGTCGTTTTTAGCTTGCCAATACTCCAAAGCTGTCTCGTAAGTAGTTAGTCTTAAGTCCATCATATCGTTAATAATCATGGAATCAAAATTCATTTGAGAGAGTGAATGATCGGTGTAGCTGTATCCTTCGCCAGATTTCAGTTTAAGTTTCATAACACCGTTTTCACTAATGACTTCAGCACTTTTTGCACCGATTAAAATCTCTTCTTTATTAGCTTTATGAAATAAGAAAACATCACCAAAAGAGTTCCCCTTATTGTTTTTTCCAATATAGAGCATCCAGTCACCAAAATTATGACCAAACTCTGAGGCCCCTAAATTGAACTTTGCTTCACTTGTTTTGTGCTGTATAAAATTTTTTGAGAGTACTTTAGCATGAGGGAAGAGCACTAAAAAGATGAAAAATAGCATGGTTGTGAGCAGAAGAGCCGGCATAAATAAAATACCTAAAATTTGAGAAGGTTTAATTCCAAGTGCAAAGACAACGGTCATTTCATTGTCACTTGAGAGTTTATGCAGTGACATAGTTGCGGCAATAAAAAAGGTGATCGGAAGTGTATAAAACAGCAGGTCAGGCAGTATGAAGACATAGAGCTTGAGCATATCTAAAATACTGAGTTGAATGACTGCTGTCATGGTTGCTACTTTAATAATGAAAACGACTGACGCAATAGAGAATAGCGGTATGAAGATTGAGAAAAAAAGTAGTGAAAAGTTACTTAAGATGTAACTTTTTAATTTATCCATACATGGTATCCAGATAGGTCATAATTGGAGTGTCGAACATGTAAACAATCCATGTTGCCATTGCCAAAAAAGGAATAAACGGTACTTGTTTGCTCTCATCCGTCTCATTGCGCAGCAGCATCATCGCCGGCAGTGCCAATATCGCTGAGACAAAGATGGCAACAAGGGTGAGTTTTACGCCTAAAAGTGCTCCCATTGTTGCTGCTATCATGATGTCCGCTTCACCCATTGCCTCTTGTTTAATGATGTAAGAGATGTAAAAGCGAAGCAGTGCAAAACCACCGGCAAAGAGCAGGGCATTAATGGTATGTTCTAAGAGCATGTCCAATGAGAATACGCTGATAATAGCAAGTGTGAGTGCTAAAAGATTTAAGCTGTCCGGAACCATTTTATAGTAAAAATCAATAACGCTAAGAGTCAGCAACATCAAAAATGCAATGGCAATGCCAAGTGCGGGAACGGAGATACCCATTTTCATAAAAACAGCTACAAAGATCAATGCGCTGATAAGTTCAATTAAAGGGTATTGGAATGAGATTTTTTCACTACAAAATGCACATTTCCCTCTTAAAAAAAGCCATGAAAAAATAGGAATATTGTGCCATGCCTTTAAAGGTGTTTTACATTTGACGCAGTGCGATGCAGGAAAAGCAATATTCTCATCTTTAGGAATACGGACAATAAGCACATTTAAAAAGGAGCCAATCAGCGCACCTAGTACAAAGATAAAGATAAATTCCATTATTTTTTCACTCCTCCGAATCGGCGTTCAATAGTTTTAAAGTCACTTATTATACTCTCTAATTCCGTAGATGTAAAATCAGGCCAGAGGGTATCGGTAAAGAAAAGTTCGGCGTATGCAGACTGCCAAAGCAGATAGTTAGAGAGGCGATGATCACCTCCGGTTCGAATAAAGAGGTCAACATTTTCTTTACAATCGAGTGAGGCTGCAATGTCTTCGTAGTTGACTTTAGAACAGTGCTTGTCAATTTTGTTGATGGCACGAATAATCTCATCGCGAGCACCATAATTAAGGGCAAGTGATTGTGTGAGACCTGTGCATTCTTTGGTTTCTTGTTCCGTATTTACAATGACCTTTTGAAGTTTTTTTGAAAACTTACTGATATCACCGATAGCTTTGAATCTGACATTGTTCTTCAGATAAAATGGCAGCTCTTTTTTTAGGTATTTGCTAAGCAGTTTCATTAAGAATTCGACTTCTAATTTGGGTCGCTTCCAGTTTTCCGTGCTAAATGCATAGAGGGTAAGTTGCTTAACCTCTTTATGGTCTGAACAGTATGTTGTGATTTCACGTACAATTTCGGCACCGCGCTCATGGCCTACTATGCGCTGTCTTCCACGATTTTGTGCCCATCTTCCATTTCCATCCATTACTATGGCAATATGAGATATTTTATTCGCCATCTAATGCCTCTAGTAGTTGAAATGAGAGTGTAAGTTTGTCATTTTTAGGAAGTGAAATTGTTTTCTTTTTGGTAATGAGTTCAATGGCGTTGTCACTGCTTCCAAAACTGTTGGAGTCTTTTAAAACATTGAGACAGACTGCATCGACACCCTTTTTATTAATGATTGCTTTAGCGTTATCATAAGCATTTTTCTCATCCATCTCTGCTTTAAAAGCTACGGTTATAATGCCTTCTTTATTGAGTGAGCTTAAGATGTCAATGTTCTGTTTGAGTTCTAATGAATAACGCTCTCCTAACATCTCTTTTTTCATCTTACCGCTTTGTGGAAAGCTTGGAATATAATCGCTCACCGCTGCTGCCATAAAAAGGTAAGGTTCTTTTTGAATGAGGTGAATCTGCTCTTCATTCATGAGAGATGCTTTGCTAAGAACCCCTTTTTTAGCAATACGAACGGAGTCGGTAATGTACTCTAGCATCTCACGCGTATCATCTACATGTATTTTATGCATCTGTAAAGGCAGGTTGCTTTCAAAACGTGTCGCAATTAAATTGACGTCAGCACCTTTTAGGTACAGAGCCGTTGCTAGTGATGATGCCATTTTTCCACTTGAAAAATTACTAATAAAACGGACATCATCAATTTTTTCAATCGTTCCGCCACCCGTGACAATTACACGACGGTTTTCCCAATATGGCTCTTTTAAAAGCAGGCGTGAGGCTTGGTAAAAGATGTCGATTGGTTCTGCCATAGCACCGTCACCCGTAGTTTGACAGGCTAATTCTTTGACTTGAGTGGCTACGACTTCATAGTTGGCAATACTGAGCATCTTTAAATTGGCTTTGGTAATGGGATTAGAAAGCATGTGGGTATTGGCAGAGGGTGCAATAAGTTTTGTTTTGGGATCAGCCAAAGCACATTGCAGCAGCATGTTGTCTGCTATGGCATTGGAGAGTTTGCCAATGGTATTGGCACTGCACGGTGCAATAATAAACAGATCTGCCCACTCAACCGTTTTAATATGATTATGATCACTGCTCCAAGACTCACTCTGCTCGTCAAGAACTGTATTTCGGCTGAGTGCCTCAAAACTCAGTGGTGCAACAAATTTTTTAGCAGCGTCGCTCATCACTACTTTAACATCAGCTCCGGCTTTAATAAAAAGACGTACTAAATCAAGCGTTTTATATGCCGCAATGGAACCCGTAACGCCGATGAGAATCTTTTTACCTTCAAGTAAGTTAAGCGGAATTGTCATATTATTGTTTCTTACCAAAAAACTTATAAAAGAAATTTTCTACTTTTTGTATGGGTACACGACTGAGTACAAGGTTTCCTTGTTCTACTTTTTTACATGTAACTGTAGTTCCTGCCGCAATAATTACATCATCTTCAATGACAACGGGAGCGACCAGTTGAGAATCACTTCCAATAAAGACATTTTTTCCAATAATGGTCTGGTACTTTTTCTTGCCGTCATAATTACATGTAATGACACCGGCTCCAATATTACTACCTTCATCAATTACACTGTCACCCAAATAGCTTAAGTGTCCTGCTTTAACACCGTTGAGTGATGATTTTTTCACTTCAACAAAGTTACCAATATGCGTTTTATTAATGTGAGAAGCAGGACGAATATGAGCTAGGGGACCGATATCAGAGTCTTTGATGATGCTATCTTCGATTATACTGTGGGCTTTAATATGAGATGAAGTAATGAGGGTATCACCCGTAATACGGACGCCATTTTCAAGTAGTGATTCCCCTTCAAAGGTAACACTCTCTTCAATGTAGATGGTTGAAGGGAGTTGCATATTTACCCCTATCGCCATCCAGTGTGCCTTAATGCGATCTTGCATAATGACCTCGGAGTCAGCTAAGTCGGCTTTAGAGTTGACACCTTTAAAGTGTTCTTCATCAATTAACAGCGGCTCAATAGTACAGTTGTCTCTGTTAGCCAGCGCAATAATGTCAGTCAAGTAATACTCTTGCTGGGCATTGTTGTTGTCAATTTGAGGAATGTAAGTCTCTAAAACACTCTTTTTAAAAGCATAAATACCGGCATTGACATGAGTGATTTTCTTTTCAGAATCACTTGCATCTTTATCTTCAACAATACGTTGTACACCGCTGTCAGATATGACGACTCTGCCATAACCTGAAGGGTCTTCAAGATCAAAAATTGACATAATAATGTCAGCGTCTTTATTTAAAAAACCACTTAATGAGGCTTGTGTAATTAAAGGCATATCCCCATTAAGTACAAGGATATTGTCATGCTTAACACTGACATTTTTTAAAGCACCGCCTGTACCTGGAAAGTTTTGGGCATCTTGTGTCACAAAAGCAAGGTCATCAAAATAACTTTGCATCGATTCGATGACGCGATCTTTTTGGTGTGCTACGACTATGGTAATGTCATTACTAATTTTCTTAGACTCTTTAATAATGTGAAAAAGCATAGGCTTGCCTGAAATTTCATGTAGCACTTTTGCTTTGTCTGATTTCATACGGCTGCCTTTTCCGGCAGCTAAGATTATAATGGAGAGATTATTCATTTTGGATAAGCACTTTAATTTTTTGTTGTATTTTATCCTATTTCTTTTCAATCTTATATAATTTTAAGTAAATTTGATCAAAAAAATATTAATTCACCATATTACTTAATTTTATTTGTGCTATGATAATGCCGATTTACATGTATAATTTTTTTTGAGGTGTTTGAATGGATTTAGGTACCGTCATTGGTATGGTGTTAATTTTAGCGCTGCTTTTTGGTGCGATGGCTATGGGTGTCGGTATTGGGGCATATATTGATGTTCCATCAGCGTTAATTGTTATTGGTGGCTCTATTGGAGCCTTAATGATTTCCTTTAAACCTGAACAGATGAAGCAATTTGTCAAAGTCTTTATGGTTGCTATTAAACCTCCTCAAGTAGATGCTTCTGAATTAATTAAAAAATTAGTTGAGTACGCAACACAAGCCAGGCGTGACGGCATTCTCTCCTTAGAAGCTGCTGCAAATACTGAAGAGAATGAGTTTTTGAAAAAAGGGCTTTCTATGGCTGTTGACGGCAATGAACCCGATACGATTCGAGAGCTTTTAGAGATTGAGATGGAGCAGACAAGCAGCCGCCATAAAGTACATGCATCTATTTTTGATCAGTGGGCTGGACTTGCCGGGGCTATGGGTATGGTTGGTACGCTTATTGGTCTGGTAGCGATGCTTCTAAATATGGCAGATCCTTCGGCAATTGGTCCATCAATGGCAGTTGCACTTCTAACAACAATGTATGGTGCAATGATCGGTAATATTTTTGGTACACCGGTTGCCAATATTTTAAACATTAGAAACGATGAAGAGGGTATAGTTAAAGAGATGATTTTAGAAGGGATTATGTCGATTCAAGCGGGAGATAATCCGCGTACACTAGAAGCAAAACTCCTTTCGTTCTTAGCTCCAAATGACCGTGTTAGTCAATTTGATTAGGTGTTAAACCATGGCTAAAAAGAAGTGTCCTGAATGTGAAAAATGTCTTCCGGCATGGTTAGCTGCATTTGGGGACTTGATGAGTCTTTTGTTATGTTTCTTTGTACTACTTCTTTCAATGTCGAGTATGGATGCGAAAAAAGTTTCAGAGGCTATCGGTTCACTTGCAGGAGCAATGAGTGTTCTTGAAGGTGGAACCAAAACTGAAATTTCCAAACAGCGTATTCAAGAATCAACACCGATTGAATCAAAGGATGAGACCTCTGAGCAGGTAAATAAAGTGGCTCAAGCAATTATGGATGCCAATGAGATGATGGAAAAAGGTCATGGCCCTTCTATTACAATGGAAGAGGCACAAGAAGGATTTGTGATTCAACTTCCTTCAGCACTGCTTTTTAAACCCGGAAGTGCTAAAATTGTAAACGAAGATGCTCTTTTATTTTTAAAACGTATAGCCTTAATTGTCGATCAGCTACCTAATAATATTGAAGTGAGTGTTCGCGGACATACCGATAATGTTGTACCTGGAAGTGACAGCCCTTATAAAGACAACTGGGAACTCTCATCGGCTCGTGCTATTGCAGTACTAAGTGAATTACTGATTGATGGTGTTACACCGGAGCGAATGCATGCCGCCGGTTTTTCAATGTACCGCCCCTTAGCTACTAATGCGACTAAAAAAGGACGTGAGCGTAACCGACGTGTTGAACTACACTTTTTTGGCACTGAAACTGAGAAGCAAGATATTGCAAAAAAGACAGTTTTAGATAAACCAGCGGCACAGTAATGATGCGAACTGTTTTTATTTTGCTGCTCGCAGCAGTGTCATTATTTGCCCAGAGTGTTGATATTCCTACGATGAATTTTTCACTCTCTGCGCCTAATTCACCTGAGCAGCTTGTTAGTTCACTGAATGTTTTAATTCTTCTTACCATCCTCTTTTTAGCACCGAGCCTTGTTTTGGTAATGACAACATTTACCCGCTTTGTGATTGTCTTTGGATTTTTACGACAGGCATTAGGAACACAGCAGGTACCGCCTACACAGTTACTTGTAATGCTTGCCCTCATTCTTACTATTTTTGTGATGGAACCCATTGGAAAAGAAGCCTATGTTAATGGCATTGAGCCTTACATGCAAGAGAAAATCACTTACGAAGAGGCATTTACCAAAACAGCGGAACCGTTTAAAAATTTTATGGTTAGAAATACTAGAGAAAAAGATCTTGCACTCTTTTTTCGTATAAGGGGGATTGAAAATCCTCAGAGTATTGAAGATGTGTCGCTTACAGTCATTATTCCTGCTTTTGTTATCAGTGAACTTAAAACAGCATTTGAAATCGGTTTTTTACTCTTTTTACCATTTTTAGTCATTGATATGGTTGTTGCATCAATTTTGATGTCAATGGGTATGATGATGCTGCCACCGGTTATGATATCACTGCCCTTTAAAATTTTGGTCTTTGTACTGATTGACGGGTGGAACTTATTAATAGGGAATTTGATAGCGAGTATTAAGTAGCTTTAATAATAAAATTTTTGATTTAATATTTCATACATTCAAAATAGAGATAGATTTAGATGATGGTGTTAAAGTTAATTACTGCAAGTTCAAAGATATACTTTATCCTATAACAGGGTTGTGTAAATAATGATAAAATATCAGCAGGAGCATAAAAATGACTAAAAATGAGATAATCAACTACCTAAAAGAGCATAAAAATGATTATGCTAAAAAATACCAAATCTCAAAGTTGGCTCTTTTTGGTTCCTATTCAAGAGATGAAAATAGAGAAGATAGTGATATCGATATAGCCATAGAGACTAAACTGAGTGACTATTTTCTGCTCTATGATTTTAAAGAGGAGTTAGAAGAGTTTTTTCATACAAAAGTTGATGTTGTAAGAGTGAGAGACACAATGAATGAAGCCTTACGAAGAAGAATCTTAAAGGATGGCATCTATGTATGATAAAAGCTTAGTTTTAGAGATTTTAGAGCAGATTACTGATGCCATAGAGACGGTTCAAGAGAGATATCTGTTTGCTAAATGTGAGGATGACTTAAAGTGATAGACATACAACAAAGACTTCAAATCATCTTTGAAACGCAAAGATTAGTCTTCTGGTATGACAATGACAGTGCCTTAAAAGAGCAGTTTGAGAGTATTGATTTAGAGGCTATTACAAAGCTTGTTATCAATAATAATGAATTCATTATTAAACGACTAGGTGTGAGTTTAAAAGATTTGAGTAAAAAATGGTTTGGGTTTTCTAGGATGGATATTGAATCGTTTGAGATGATGGGGAAATTAAACTAATGGTAACATACATAAGACTAATAGATTTTAAAAGTAGTGATGAAAAAAAGCAAGAGTTTTTTAATTCTGAAAATAGATATGAAGCAAGTATTAAGTGATGGAGTGTAAACATTTTGGTGAGTGCGGCAGTTGCCGTAATTATGAAGATGGGTATGATGTGCAACTTGAAATTAAGTTAGAGCGTGTAAAAGAGATGTTTCACTCTTTTTACAGTGGGACTGTTGAGAAATTTGAATCACTTAATGAACATTACCGTTGTCGTTCGGAATTTAAGATATGGCATGTCGGTGATGATATTCATTATGCGATGAATGCTCTGCATCACAAAGGGGTAGTGCTCATTGATGAGTGCCCAATGGTTACTGCTCCTATAGCCTCTTTAATGCCTAAGTTGCTTGAGAAAATCAGTGAATACGAGATTGATACAAAACTCTTTGGAGCGGACTTCTTAAGTTCACAAAAAGGTGAGGTTTTAGTAACGCTGATTTATCATAAAAAGCTTGATGATGCGTGGAAAGAAAAAGCACAGAAAATTTCCAATGAACTTGGTGTTAAGATTATTGGTCGCAGTCGAAAACAGAAATTAGTGCTGAGTGATGATTTTGTTATTGAGACGCTAACTATTAATGAGACGCCGTACCGATTCAAGCAGATTGAAAATAGTTTTACCCAGCCTAATGCAAAAGTCAATGAAAAGATGCTTGGTTGGGCTCTGAAGCAGTTTGACAGCATTGGTGGCGATCTGTTGGAGCTTTACTGTGGTGCAGGAAACTTTACCATTCCGTTCGCCTCAAAGTTTGACAAAGTGTTAGCCACAGAGATATCAAAGTCATCAATCAATGCGGCTAAGATCAATATGGAGCTTAATGGCGTAGAAAATATTGAATTTGTTCGTATGAGTGCCCAAGAATTTACCCAAGCACTTGATGGTGTGCGTGAGTTTCGACGTATGAGTCATATTAATATAGATTCATATGCACTAAAATCAATCTTTGTTGACCCACCACGTTTGGGAATGGATGAAAATACATGTAAATTTGCATCACGCTTTGATAATATTCTTTATATCTCTTGTAATCCGAAGACACTGTTAGTTGATTTAGAGCGTTTGGGTGATTCGTATAAGGTAGAGTCTATGGCAGTGTTTGATCAGTTTCCATACACCAATCATTTAGAGATGGGTGTACGTTTAACACGGGTTAAAGAAAAGGTTTAATACCCGCCCCATGGCATTTTTTCATCTTTCCATCCGAACATAAAACCATCTTCGAGATTGTACGCAGTAATGCCTTCTTTGGCTAAAATATTGGCTGCTGCAATGGAACGCGGGCCGCTTCGACAGACTAAAATGACTTTGTCAACATTTTGCATTTTCATCGCTTTCATAACATCACTCACAAAATTTTTGTTTTTTACTTCTTTGGCATTGTAAAGTTTTTGTGAGGTTTTATGGTCTTTAACTTTAGAGTTCTTAACTTCATAGGCGGCACTTTTAACGCGCTTATCCAGAGATTTGACATCATAGGTCCAATAAAATGCTGGAATATTAATAAATCCCTCACCATGACCGGTATAGACATACTCTAAGGTGGTTCTTACATCAACAATAATTGCTTTTCCCTCTTTTTGCATTGTGTACGCATCTTGGGCACTTAAATCATCTTCGTAGATATCTTCAGCAT
>CAYZUN010000065.1:0-13233 GCA_964481625.1 uncultured Sulfurimonas sp. | reverse complement strand
GTCGCTAAATACACCATTGACTCCCATATCAAAGAGTTGTTGTACTCTTTTGGGGTCATTAACAGTGTAGACATTGACAAAAAAACCGGCACTTCGCAGTTTAGTAACCGTTGCTTTATCAACAAGTTCATCATTAAGATGGTAGGCATTTACATGTAAATTTTTGAGGTATTCTATTAGCTTGGGTGGATGTTCATCTTCAACCAAAGCGGCCGTTGCAACATTAGGAAGTCTCTTTTTGCATAAAGGCAGATACTCATGTCGGTATGAAGAAAGTAGTACAAGATGTTCGACATGATAACTTTCAATGTCACCAAGTATGGTTGAAATAACCTTCTCATTACTGAAATTCTCATGCATGTCTTTAATCTCAATATTGATGAAAAGTTGATGCGTTTTAATAAAATGCAGTGTATCGCGTAGACTAAGCAACGGTTCATACGAACTATTTTCATGAAACCAGCTGCCATAATCAAGAGTAGCTAGCTCTTCAAACGTAAAATCAGAGACTCTGTAAGGCACTCGCATTTTATAAGCATCAATCTTGCTAATGTTGGTGGTTCGCTCTAAGGTCTCATCGTGCATAATAATACCGATACCCTCACAGCTTAATTGTACGTCAACTTCAATAAAATCACAATGCCCGACGCTCTTCTTTAGAGCAGATAGTGTATTTTCCGGTGCAATTGAGCGTGCACCGCGATGCGCTGCTATCAGTCCGTTTTGGTTAAAGAGTTCTAAAAAATACATGTACTATTTTACCCTATCTTTTGCTTAGGCTGCTTTTGTGATAAAATGATTGACATGAACACCAAAAAAAGCATCTACTCTTGGGCACTGTATGATTGGGCAAACTCAGCCTATGCCACCACAGTGATGGCAGGCTTTTTTCCACTTTTTTTTAAAACCTATTACAGTGCCGATACGGATGTGACGGTCAGTACTGCACAGCTTGGTATTGCCAACTCCATATCGAGTTTTATTATTGTGCTCATTGCACCGCTATTAGGAGCAATTGCGGATGTAGGTTCATTAAAGAAACGGTTTCTTTTTCTATTTGCCTATTTGGGTATTTTG
Source organism: uncultured Sulfurimonas sp. (assembly GCA_964481625.1). Taxonomy (GTDB): domain Bacteria; phylum Campylobacterota; class Campylobacteria; order Campylobacterales; family Sulfurimonadaceae; genus QNZR01. The sequence goes on along the minus strand of CAYZUN010000065.1, from coordinate 12,156 downwards.
ATGAGTGCCGCGCTGGCATTAGTGAGTGAGGGAGCGTGGCAGATGGCGGCTTTTATTTATGTATTGGGCAATGTCGGTTTTATGGGTTCCAATACTTTTTATGATGGTTTGTTGCCCTCCATTTCAAATCGAAAAAATGTCGACTTTATCTCAGGGCTTGGTTTTGCTTTGGGTTATTTAGGCGGCGGGATTCTCTTTGGCATCAATGTCTGGATGCTACAAGACCCGACACTTTTTGGTTTACAAGATGAAGTGGAAGCTATTAAAGCCTCGTTTATTGGCGTGGCACTTTGGTGGGCACTCTTCTCGCTTCCACTGCTTTTGTTTGTGCATGAAAAAAAAAACGTAAAAAGTACAACCTTACTAACACAAGGCTACTTCAGGCTTAAAGGCACGTTTAATAAAATAACCCAGCTTAAAGGACTATTGCTCTTTCTCATTGCTTACTGGCTCTACATAGACGGGGTTGATACGATCATTAGAATGGCAGTTGATTACGGTATGGCACTGGGGTTTGATGCAAACAGCCTCATTCTTGCACTGCTGATTGTTCAGTTTGTTGGATTTCCCGCAACACTGCTTTTTGCTAAACTTGCAGAACATTGGGATACCAAAAAAGCGATTTTTCTTGCTATTGGTATCTACCTCTTTATTATTTTTTGGGCGGCGATGATGGAGGAAGTGTACGAGTTTTACATGCTCGCGGTGATGATTGCACTGGTTCAAGGCGGTATTCAGGCACTGAGCCGTTCCTATTATTCCAAGATGATTCCCCAACGTCATGCCGCAGAATTTTTTGGTTTTTATAACTTTTTAGGGAAATTTGCTGCTATTTTAGGACCACTGTTAGTGGCAATAGTAGCGCTGGGAAGCGAAAGTTCACGTATTGCAATCGCTTCAGTGGCGATCTTCTTTATTTTGGGTGGCATTTTGCTCTTTTTTGTGGATGAAAAAAAGATTGCTAAGGATGTCAATAGCGCATTAGGGTGAGAGTGGATTATGCTTCATCTCATTCTCAATTGCCTCTTTAACCTGTTGCGTAATTTCATCATAATGTAAACCTTCCGGGTGAATTGGTTCAAGAAAAGTGATTTTAATTTTTTTAGGTCTGGGAAAGAGCATGCCGGCTCTGAGTGCTTCAAAGCTGCCATCAATAACTACGGGAACAATAGGAATATTGTACTCTTGAGAGAGCATGGCAAAAAAGGGTTTAAACTCCAGTAATTCTCTGTCACGTGTTCGGGCACCTTCGGGAAAAATAATAAGATTTTTTCCTGCTTTTAGCGGTAGTGTAGCGCGTTGCATGGACTGTTTTAGGTTACGGTTAACATCAATTAAAATCATCTGGCCGTTATTGGCAATGGGTCGCATGCGTGGTGAACCGAAAATGACCTCAAAAGCGAGAAAGAAACTCTGTTTTAAGACGCTGTAAGGAAGAGCAGCTGCCATTAAAAAACCATCAAGCATACTCTGATGTGACGGAGTGATGATGCAGGGAGATGAAGGAATATTCTTCTGCCCGCTAATCTCAAGACGGAAGTAGAGTTTAAAGAGCGGTAAAAATAGCGTTTTGTAGGTAAACATCATATAGGGTGAATAGCTGAGTTCTTCGTCGAGCGGCTCATCTAAAATTTCTTTCCATTTGATGTCTACAGGATTAAAGTGGTGATGATGATGCTTAACATATTGGTAGAGTTCTTGCACGGTCATGATATTTGAGAATGTCATTTCATCAATAAAGACACCGAAGCTCTGTTGGATAAATGTAAAAAGCTCGACATAATTAAGTGAGTCGAATCCAAGGTCAAGTTCTATGTGTGAAGAGGGTAAAACCGTAGTGTTGCTAAGCGTACCAATGTAAGATTTTAGGGCGTTGTAAAGTTCATCATCAGGTTCATCAAATTTGTTCGGCAGTGTTTTAGTAATAATTTCATAACCACGTATTTTACTCTCTTCATCCACTTCCATATTATAAAGCTCGACCGCATACCAGCGAATTTCATTTTCTATATTGACAATGTGTGCCGCTTTGAGTGCTTCAAAATCAGGGTAAATCAGTGCAAACGGGTGATTCTCATGGATAACGACTGATACCTTTTTGACAAACGGTGAGAGGGCTAAAATTCTCTTTTTAATTACATGTAAATCCATTTTGCTCTCTTAAGGATTGAAATCCAGTCTATTTTAATACTAGAGCTCTTATAGATAGCTTATGATCTCCGAGACAGTTGGGTGTGCATAGATCATTCCTTTGAGTTCTTTGACTGTAAGTTTTTTCTCTACAGCTAACACTATTTCGTGAATAATCTCTGTTGCTTCTACTCCAATGATAGAAGCCCCTAGTATTATGTCACTTTCGGCACAGACGACCATTTTGATAAATCCGGAGTCATCCCCATGGATTTTGGCTTTTGAATTGACTTTGAAAAAGGCTTTTTTAACTTCAATGTCACGTCCTTGCTTTTTAGCTTCTTTTTCTTTTAATCCACAGCTTGCAATTGTAGGATTGGTAAATATTGTGGATGGATTAATATGAGTATTTGTCTCAGCTTTATCTCCAATAATATTTTGTGCAGTAATCTTGGCTTCGGCGTATGCCGTGTGGGCAAAAGCAGGTGTTGCAATGCAATCTCCAATAGCATAGATATGATTTTGTGCCGTCTGAAATGATGGATTAATCTCAATAAATTCTTTTTCATCTCGTTTGACCCCGGCATTTTCAAGATGCAGACCCTCGCTATAGGGGATGCGGCCGGTTGCAGTGAGTACTAGTTCGCATTGGATGTGTTCTTGGGTTTTTGTATTGATGAGCAGTTTCACACTCTTCTCATGAACTTCGGCCTTTTGAACCGTAGTAGAAGTGAATACTTTGATATGGAGCTTTTTAAATGCTCGCAACAGTGCTTTAGAAACATCTTCATCTTCGCTAGGCAGTAGTTGTGAACTGCGTCCGATTAGTGTCACTTCTACTCCAAAAGCATTGAAGAATGTTGCAAATTCACATCCAATGGGACCTACTCCGATAATGGCAATCGATGAGGGCAAATGTTCCAGTTCAAACACTTCACGGCTTGAGATGATACGCTTGTCATCTAATGGCAATAGCGGTAGTTCACGGACTTGTGAACCTGTTGTAATAATGCATTTCTCAAAAGCAATTCTTTCGCCTAAAACTTCAATTGTTTTGGCATCTACAAAACTTGCACTGCCATAGAGCAATTCTACATGTGATTGTTCGAGCATCCAAATGACACCTGATCGGATTTCATTTTTGAGTGATGTAGTTTTTTCTCGAAGTTGCTCCAAATTTAAGCCTTTAACATCCATCATAACACCACACTCTTGAAAATATGGAATTTTTGATACAAAGTCAGCACTCTGAAGATAATTTTTTGTGGGAATACAACCTTCATTAAGACAGACTCCACCAATGCGCTCTTTACTTCGTTCCACCAATAGTGTTTTTACACCTGCCTTTCCTAGTTCTAATGCTGCCTGATATCCCCCGGGTCCTGCGCCAATTATTACGACTTCATACTGTTTCATCTCGTCTCCAAATATTCATGTGCCATATAGCTGCTGCGAGTATAGGGTGAACTTTTTATATGCTTAAATCCCATCTTCATTCCAAGGTTTCGGAAAAACTCGAACTGCTCCGGTCTCACATACTCTATTACCGGAGTATGTTTATGTGAAGGAGCCAGATACTGACCGATGCTCAGGTATTGGCAGCCCGTATCTAAAAGATCCTGCATAAGACCCAGTACCTCGTCATCATACTCACCCAGGCCCAACATAATACCGCTTTTCGTAGCAATTAGGGGATTTAAAGAAGAGAGTGTTTTTAACACACGAAGTGAACGCTCATACTCTGCTCCTTTTCGTACACGGTAGAGGCGTGGTACCGTCTCTAGGTTGTGTCCGATAATCTCGGCTCCACTCTTTGCCACCTGTTCAAGAGCTATTTTATTTTCTTGCATATCTGGAATTAACAATTCTACAACGACAGAACTATCTATAGCCTTAATGGCACGCACCGTTTCATAAAACTGTTTACTGCCGCCATCTTCAAGATCATCTCGTGTGGAGCTTGTGATGACCACATGTCGCAATTCAAGCTGCTTAACTGTTCGTGCTACATTGTCTGGTTCATTGGGATCTAATGCCATTGGTTTGCCTTTGTTGACGGCACAAAAACTGCAAGCACGTGTACAGATAGTACCTAGAATTAGAAATGTTGCTTGCTTTTGTCGAAAACACTCACTAATATTAGGGCACATTGCTTCTTCACAAACCGTATGTACACGTTCTTTAGTCAACAAGGCCTCTACCGTTTTGTGAGCACTCGGAGTGATCTTTTTACGTAGCCACTCCGGTTTACGCATGATGTGACTCTGCATAAATATTCCACCTCTGCTTAGTGTATTTTTGTGTCAGAAGCCTCTTTGCACTTTGCTCTTCTGATGAACGCAAAGTATCTGGTACGACATTGACATTAAATGTTTCACAGAATGTCTCTTTTAGTAATTCTGTAAGCTGTTCATACGTTACGAAATTTCCCAGTCGTTCTAATGTTGCCGTACGCTTTAATCCGGAATCTTTCAAAAAAAATGCTTTAAGGTATGCTTCATCCACTTTTATAGGAATACTGCCGTGTTGAAACAGGGCTTCACGAGTATAACGCTGGGCGTTACCACCTATTTTTTTGCCTTGGATAATGATATCATAAGGCTCATTTCCTGCCAGACAGATATCAGATCTTTTACCCTCCATCTGTAAATCGATGGCAAAGTGGGAATCATGACCCAACTTTTCATAAAGGTGGATGAGAAATTGACACAAATAATGGTAGTTCTCCTTTACACTTTTTCTTTTTAGGGATTTGCGGGGTACAATTAGCGTATAAGATAAATCCCCACCATGCACCAGTATGCCTCCTCCGCTCATCCGGCGGACACAAGAGAGTTTTTGTTGTTCTAATATCTTTAGATTCAAACTATTTTTGGCATTGGAAAAACGTCCTAAACTAATAGAGGGTTCCCATCTATAGAGTCTAAGAATCGGCAAGTCACCTTCTTTAAAATTATTTAGCAATGCTTCATCTAACGCCATATTCCACTCAGCAGTTGAAAATCCAGTTTCAATGAGTCGCCATGTTTTTAATTCGATGATGATCTCCTTTTTCTGGATAGATATTTACCTCACAATAACTTATCACACCTTTTATATATATTATATGCTATTATAGGTTTTACTAAAAGACCTGCAAGCAGACTTTTTGAAGGATGTAAGATGGAAGAAAAGTGGATCGAAAAAAGAGTTGAGGATTTTGTTCTTCAGCCAAACCTAATAGACTATAAACAAGAGTGTGAAGTTTTTAGCTGGGAAAAAGTGGCTCAGCAATTCGATGGATTACCCTCAGGCGGGTTAAATATTGCCCATGAAGCGATTGATCGTCATGCTAACGGTGCTAAAGCAGAAAAAACTGCTCTGTTGTGGCTAGGGCAAAATGGTGAAAAAAGAGTATACTCTTTTGCTAAAATGAAGAAGGAGACTGCAAAGGTCGCCAATGTGCTTAACTCTTTAGGTCTCTTAAAAGGTGACCGAATATTCACCCTCTCTCCGCGTTTACCAGAGCTATACATCGCTGCTATAGGCATCCTCAAAAATCGCAGTGTTCTTTGCCCTCTCTTTGCTCAGTTTGGACCGGAACCTATACTCCAGCGTATGCAAAGAGGTGATGCCAAAGTACTTTTGACAACAAAAAAGCTCTTCGAAAAAAAAGTACGTCCTATACTAAATAATCTGCCTGAGCTTCGTTATATCTTGCTGATTGATGCAAAGGAAGATGAGAGTAAGCAGATACTCTCCTTTTCTCGTTTAATGGAGCAGGCACCTGATACATTTGAAATCCCTCCTACTGACCCTGAAGATATGTCCATACTTCACTTTACAAGTGGCACAACAGGAATGCCTAAAGGGGTAGTACATGTACATAAAGCCATCTATGCCCACTGGATGAGTGGTCAATATGTACTAGACCTGCATCCGGATGATATTTACTGGTGTACTGCTGACCCGGGATGGGTTACCGGCACCTCATATGGCATTATCACTCCTTGGATTCACGGCGTTACTAATATTGTGGATGAAAGGGAATTTGATGCCACACGGTGGTACAAAATTTTACAAGATGAAAAAGTGAGTGTTTGGTATACTGCTCCTACAGCTATCCGGCGTTTGATGCGGATTGAATTGGAACCGACACAAGAGTATGACCTTTCTCATCTGCGTCTAATCCAAAGTGTAGGTGAACCACTAAATCCTGAAGCAGTAATTTGGGGAGAGCAGAAACTAAAGTTACCAATCCACGATAACTGGTGGCAAACAGAGACTGGTGCTATTATGATTGCAAATTTGATTTCTCAGACTATTCGTCCCGGTTCTATGGGCAGACCGCTGCCTGGAATTGAAGCAGCAATTCTACGTCAAAACAGTGATGGTACCGTTGCAGAGATTACTGAACCGGGCAAAGAGGGTGATTTAGCTCTTAAAGTTGGCTGGCCATCTATGTTTCGCGATTATCTTCATGCTAAAGAAAAATATGACAGCTGTTTTATTGGCGACTGGTACATTTCAGGAGACCTCGCTTACAAAGATAAAGATGGCTATTTTTGGTTTGTCGGACGCTCAGATGACATCATTAAAACCTCCGGTCATATGGTAGGTCCTTTTGAAGTAGAGAGTGCTATTATGGAACATCCGGCAGTTGCAGAAGCCGGAGTCATTGGTAAGCCTGAACCTATCATCGGGCAATTAGTCAAAGCTTTTGTATCACTCAACACTGGTTTTGAGCCTACTGATGAGCTTAGGCGTGAACTAATTGGCTTTGGACGCAAAAAACTTGGAGTTGCAGTGGCACCTAAAGAGATAGAATTTCAAGAAAATTTACCTAAAACTCGAAGCGGAAAAATTATGCGTCGGCTGCTTAAAGCAAGAGAGATGGGTTTACCGGAGGGTGACATCTCGACATTGGAAGATTAAAAGGAGGTTATGATGGAACCGGATTTAATATTGGCTCGGGAATTTTACCGACAGATGCTTTTAATTCGGCGCTTTGAAGAGAAGTGTGTGGAGCTTTATAGTAATCAAAAAATTCGTGGTTTTTTGCATCTTTATATTGGAGAGGAAGCGATAGCAGTAGGTATTATGCATGCATTAAACCCAGAAGATACTGTGCTTGCAACATATCGAGAACATGGACACGCTCTTGCTCGTGGAATTTCAGCTAAAAGTATTATGGCTGAGACGTATGGCAAAATGGAAGGATGCTCCCGTGGACGCGGTGGTTCTATGCACCTTTTTGATGCTGCAACACGGTTTTACGGTGGTAGTGCTATTGTCGGTGGCGGTTTGCCACTAGCTGTTGGGATGGCAATGGCGGATAAAATGATGAAGCGTAACCAAGTTACCGTTTGCTTCTTTGGTGATGGTGCTGTAGCAGAAGGAGAATTTCATGAATCTCTAAACCTCGCCGCTTTATGGCAACTGCCGATACTCTTTGTTTGTGAAAACAACCGTTATGGCATGGGTACTGCTCTGGAAATCTCTGAATCGGAGATAAATATTGCTAAGAAATCAGCTGCATATAAGATTAACTCCAAACAAGTAGATGGAATGAGTGTTATAGATGTGGCAGAGGCCGGCAAGGAAGCCGTAGAGAATATCCGTGCAGCAAAAGGTCCTCAATTTCTTGAATGCCTTACTTACCGTTTTCGTGCCCACTCCATGTTTGACGCTGAACTCTACCGTGAAAAATCGGAGGTTCAAGAGTGGAAGAAAAAAGATCCTTTACTAATGTTGCAAAATAAACTTGAAATAATTGGTTTGTGGTCTAAAATCAATATCAAAGAGCTTGAAGATGAGATCGAAGTAATTATAAATGAGGCGGTAGAATTTGCCGAAAATGGCACACTAGAGCCAATCAATGATTTGGAAAAGTTTGTCTACTCGGAGGTGAATAATGGATGAGAATATGACATATCGCGAAGCGGTGCGCCAAGCTATCCGTCAGGTGATGTTGGAGGATGAGCGTGTCTTTTTGATGGGAGAAGATGTCGGTCGCTACGGCGGCTGTTTTGCTGTATCTATGGGACTTCAAGAAGAATTTGGAGTAGAGCGAATCATAGATACGCCCCTTAGTGAGTCGGCTTTTACCGGTGCAGGTATCGGTGCAGCTATGAACGGAATGCACCCCATTGTAGAAATTATGACTGTAAATTTCAGTCTTTTGGCTTTAGATCAGATTATGAATAATGCCGCAAGCATGTTACATATGTCGGGTGGTCAGTTTAATGTTCCTCTTGTCATTCGCATGGCCACAGGTGGCGGAAAACAGTTGGCGGCTCAGCATTCACACTCTTTAGAAGGATGGTATGCTCATATCCCAGGACTAAAGGTACTGACCCCGGCAACAGTACAGGATGCTTACGATATGCTGCATCTTGCACTAGCCGATCCTGATCCGGTACTGATTTTTGAAAATTCATTGCTATATAATTCTAAAGGAACACTTGATATAAAGGCCACGCCGCTACCTATTGGCAAAGCCTTAGTTCACAGGGTAGGCAAAGATATTACAATTTTAGCTTATGGAATCAATCTCTTCAAAGCACTTGAAGCTGCTGAAATGTTGGCAGAAAAAGGGATTGATGCTGAAGTGATCGATTTGCGTTCACTGCGTCCTTTGGATGATGAAAGCATAATGAACTCCATAAAAAAAACGCACCGGGTAATCATTGTTGATGAGGGGTGGAAGTCAGGAAGCATTTCTGCTGAGATTATGGCTCGCATTAACGAGCAGGCTTTTTTTGAACTTGATGCTCCTATGGGGCGTGTTTGCACCGTAGAAGTACCACTTCCTTATGCTAAACATCTTGAAGACGCTGCCCTTCCACAGCCTGAGAAAATTGTCACCATGGCACATAAACTAATGGAGGAATTATGAGCGAATTTCTAATGCCTAGTTTGGGTGCCGATATGGAATCGGCTATTTTAATGGAGTGGCTGGTTAAAGAGGGTGATAAAGTAACAAAAGGGCAGGTAATTGCCGAGGTGGAGACTAGCAAGGGTGTCATTGAAATTGAAGTTTTTGAAGATGGAATTGTAGAGAAAATTTTAGTTGAAGAAGAAACAGAATGTGCAGTTGGCAGACCATTAGCTTTGATTCGTACTGATGGTGAAGATTTGGTAGAAGAACAGGAAGAATCAGTTTCTAAAATAGAGCTGCCTTTAAAAGAACCTACTGTTGAAGAACGCATTAAAGCCTCACCGGCAGCACGTAAAAAGGCACGTGAACTCGGTGTTGACTTAGCTTCACTTGCATCTAAAGAAGAAGGAGTAATCCAGCTACATCAAGTAGAAGATGCTGTTACAGTAAAAGATAAGAGATCAACGACAGATGGTATGCGCCAAGCTATTGCCGCTGCTGTAAGTCGTTCTAATGCTGAGATTCCTCACTATTATTTATCGACATCAATTAACATGTCACCTGCTTTAGAGTGGTTGGAAAAAATAAATAGCAAGCGCAGTATTAAAGAACGAATTTTACCTGCAGCTCTGTTGATTCGTGCCATAGTATTAGCACTAAAAAAAGTTCCTGAGTTAAACGGTTTTTATAAAGATAATTTACATGTAAGTGAGACAATTCACCCCGGTATCGCTATTGCACAGCGTAAGGGAGGTTTGATTACTCCTGCTCTACTAAATGCACAGGAGATGAATCTTAATGAAACAATGCAATCACTGGATGACTTAATCAGCAGAACTCGTACGGGTAAATTGCGCGGCAGCGAGATGACACAACAGACGATTACTATTACCAACCTAGGTGATTTAGGAGCAGAATTTGTCTATGGTGTTATTTACCCTCCACAGGTCGCACTTGTAGGAGTGGGAAGCATTATTAATGCTCCTTGGGCTGAGGGAGATACACTGGCGGTACGAAAGGTTATACAGGTTACTTTAGCAGGTGATCACCGTGCCACGGATGGTCGTACCGGAGCATTATTTCTGGATAAACTAAAACACTTTTTAAAAAAACCTGAGGAGTTACTATGACTAAAGAAGAGATTAGAGGTGCCATTATCCAACAGATACTTAAGGTTGCCCCGGATATTAATGAAGAAGATATTGAGCCTAATGAAAACCTGCAGCGCTCTTTAGAGATTGACTCATTTGATTTTTTAAAAGTGCTTATTGCCTTGTATGAGCAACTTGGTGTGGAGGTTTCTGAGGCTGATTATGCAGAGGTGGATACATTGGAGCATATGGTGAACTATTTTGTTGAACGCTTATAGCAAAGTTCAAATTATCGGTTATGCTTGTGAATTGGCCCTTTTCTCATCCACAATGTTATCAAGCAAAGTAAATAGAAGTTCACTGGCATCTTCCATTTTGTGAAAGTTGTCGATAATAGGCTGAATATTTTCTTCTTTAAAAACAGTACCTTCCTTGGCATAGTTAGAATTCGTTAAAAGCATATCGTGGAGTATGCGATGCGGCTCATAGATGCGATCGAAGGATTTCGTATTACCAAAGTTCGCAGACCCTTCATCTAAAAGCCATATTCCAAATCGACAATGCTCATGATCATTAAATTGATGCGTAGCATCATTTTTAAGTGTACAGGAGTAAGCATTTGATTTTAAAATGATATGATCAATTTTGACAAGTGTTGCTATAAATGTGTCTCTCATATATTCTGCATCATCTGCTGCTTGAGTTGAGTCTTTATTAAAAGATGCCAGGGTCTGTACAAAGGTTGTAATATGCTCGGAGGACTCTGATGCCAAGGATGACATTGTTTCAGACTGATCGCGAATCTCGCTGGTCTCTTGTTGAAGACTTGAGATGGTTATGGAGATCTCTTGTGTCGCCTTTGCTGTGCGTTCAGCCAGTTTACGTACTTCATCAGCCACTACGGCAAAACCGCGTCCATGTTCACCTGCACGTGCTGCTTCAATAGCCGCATTGAGCGCCAAGAGGTTGGTTTGATCGGCAATATCTTTGATAAGATCGGCGATAGCAGAGATCTCATTGGATTGACTGGCAAGATTTTCGATGACATGGCCCGTTTGAATAATACTTTCATTAAGGGCACTGAAGTTTGACTCTACTAGTGTAATTGATTTATGACTCTCATTGGCAGAAGATGCTGTATTACGTGAGGTCTGTACTATGTTTTGGATTACTTCATTACCACGTTCTACATCAGATCTTACGATTTCTAAACCACCGTTTGAACCCCCTCCCATAATTTGATAGGCATGTGATAATTTTCCTTGTTGCATGAGTTTTTTAGAAGCAGCAATGCCTTCAACAGCACTGTTAATGGGTTCAATTGCAGATTGAAAAGTTCCTTTATAACCGGCTGAAAATACGTACGCATGATTTTGCTGTTTGCTTACTATTTCAATGGCTGCAAGGGTATCGCGTATAAAGGCTTCTACTTGATCCAGTAAATTATTATATCCCCATGCAATTGAAAAATATTTTGAGTCGGCAGCAATATTGGTAATGCGCCCTTCAAGTTTTCCCTCTCCGGCTTCTTTGACTACTTTATCCATCTGCTCAATAAGATTATGCTCTGTCCCCTCTTTTTGTGTGGGAATAAAAATACCAATAATGAGTAAAAGTAGCGCTGCTGCAGCTAAAACAATTGAGAGTTGCAGTGCAATTACAATAATGCCTACGATACACAGCAGTGCAAAATAGAGTGTCTGCTTATTTTTGAAGGTTGAGGACAAATTCATCATAGCTGACTCCCGCTTTATTTAGTGTTTCATTGAGTGCATTCTCCGATGCCAAGAGACCTTGTTTCATCTCAATATCGAGTAGTTCGCGGTAAATCGGCTCTATGGTTTTTACTCCTTGGGATGAGGGTTTACGACGAACCGAATAGTATCCTATGATATTGTTGTTATCATCAAAAGAAGCAGTGACATTAGCAAAAACCCAATAGAAGTTTCCATCTTTTGTAAGGTTCTTAACATAGGCATTAATTGGCTCTTTTTGTTTAATACGATCCCAAAGAAGCTTAAAGACTACTTTTGGCATATCTTTATGACGTAAAATATTATGGGGTGCATGAAGGAG
>CAYZUN010000064.1:0-13233 GCA_964481625.1 uncultured Sulfurimonas sp. | reverse complement strand
CCATCGGCCACATCATTAAAAGTGACGTGCTCTACCAGCTGAGCTAACAAGACATACACACTTATTTGTGAGGCAGAATTATAGATGAAAGTTTCTATTTTGTCAAGGAAAAGTCAGCTCTTTTTGAAAAAAAGCTCTCTGTCTAATAAAAGTAGCATCTTAATGGCATACAAAACACCCTGTTCTTGAATGTAATTACGATCTCCTTTAAGATGAAACTCTTCAGTTTTTGATTCATTTTTAGAGCGTACACCAATAAAAATAGTTCCAACGGGTTTATTGTCACTGCCGCCATCAGGTCCTGCAATGCCACTAACAGAGATAGCATAGTCGGCGTAACTTACATTGAGTGCGCCCTCACTCATTTCGCTTACCACTTCAGAACTTACAGCTCCATGACGCTCTAGTACGGCATCATCAACAGCTAACCAATTGGATTTGAGTGCATTAGAATAGGTCACAAGAGAACCATCGTAGATACTCGAAGCGCCACTTTTTTGTGTTAAGAAAGAGGCAAGTAAACCACCGGTACAGCTTTCAGCAAAGGTCAGTTTTTTCTGATGTGATGCGAGTCTGTCAATAATATAGGCAGCAATATTTGATGCGGTAATAATATTGTTGTTTAAAAGTTTTTTTGATGAATCTATGAATTTAGAAATATTTCCAAATTTTCGACTTAAAATGGTGAGCGTAATCCAACCATTAATTAGCTGAGTGAAATCAAGTTTAACATCAAAAGTCTGTGCTAAGGGTTCAAGCAGTACGTGAGCACTCTCAAGGTCTTCATCAAAAATGTGGATTTGAGCACTCTTATGTTCATGTTGAATTAAAATAGGTGCTAAGGCAGAACCTTCATTTGCTGCAATGACATTGATATGTGAGCCGTTATAATTAAGAAGATAGCTATTGTTTTCATAGACTACACTCTGAGAGGGTATTAGCATCTCATCTCGTAATACTTGATTGTCTGATGTTACGGTTGAGAGTAGTTTTCCGATGGTTGAGAAACTATTTTTTGTGGTAAATATGAGAAGATTATTTTCGTTTTGAAGAGATTTTTCCAGATGCAAGAAGATGCGATTATCTAACTCTTGATAATACGATATTGAGTCAATAGTACCGATTTTTTGCTCTGTTTCTCTTATGATATATGAGCGTAAACTCTTATTATAGTTAAATTTGCTACCGACAAAAATAATATTATTTTGCATCTTTTTTCTCCTAGTTGTAGGTTAGGTAGTATATCATAGAGTTGGTTTATCAGATGATTTTAATGCCTTAAAAGGTATAATGCAAAAATTTTAATAAGAACTATTCATCAAGGTTTTTTATGGACTATAAAGAGACACTATTACTACCTCAAACAGAGTTTCCAATGCGTGGGAACTTGATGCAAAATGAGCCCAAACGTTATGCGTCGTGGTATGAGAACAAGATTTATGAGACGATGAAACAAAATCGTCAAGGGTGTGAGAGCTTTACATTGCATGACGGCCCACCGTATGCTAACGGTCATACGCACATTGGTCACGCCTTAAATAAAATCTTAAAAGATATTATTGTTAAACATAACTATTTCAGCGGTAAATCAGTGCGCTTGATTCCGGGTTGGGACTGTCATGGTCTTCCAATCGAGCAGCAGGTTGAGAAAAAACTTGGCGGCAAGCAGAAAAAAGAGCTTTTAAGTACGGGAGAAATTCGTAAGCTCTGCCGCGAACATGCAGCGAAGTTTGTAGGTGTTCAACGTGATGAGTTTAAAAATTTAGGAATTCTTGCTGATTGGGAAAATCCTTATTTGACAATGGATTACAAGTTTGAAGCTAATATCTACAGAACCTTGTGTGACGTTGCTAACAAAGGTCTTTTGGTTGAACGTTCCAAACCTGTTTTTTGGAGTTGGGCTGAGAGAACAGCACTTGCAGAAGCGGAAGTGGAGTACGAAGATAAAGAGTCTCACTCTATCTACGTGGCATTTGAACTCAGTGACGAGTCGAAGATTCGAGCTTCTATTGAGGGAAATGCAGCATTTGTTATCTGGACAACAACACCGTGGACTTTGCCGGCAAATGTCGGTATTTCGCTTAATCCTGATGAAAAATATGTTCGAAGCAGTGATGGTTACATTGTTGCAAAAGCACTTTATGGTGCTTTGACTGAACAAGGTGTGATTAAAGGCAAGATTGTTCAAGAATTTGATGCAACAACATTTGAAAATTTGCACTGCATTAACCCACTTAACGGCAGAAGCTCTCACATTGTTCTAGGTGAGCATGTCTTAATGGATAGCGGTACGGGTTGTGTTCACACCGCACCGGGTCATGGTGAAGATGATTATCGAATCGGTCTGAAGTATAACCTTGATGTTATTATGCCGGTTGATGAAACGGGTTGTTTTGACGCGACTGTAGTACGTGAGAAGCTATTGCCAAATCCTGAAGCGTTTGTTGGAAAACATATTTTTAAATCTAATGATGCGATTCTTGAATATTTAGGCAATTCACTTTTACATGTAAGTAAGTTTGTACACTCCTATCCGCACTGTTGGCGTTCCCATACGCCACTGATTTTCCGTGCGACAAAGCAGTGGTTTATCTCAGTAGACGATACGCCTAAAGGTGAGAGTCGAACGCTTCGTGAAATTGCTGTTGATGATGTTAAAAAAACGGCTTTTTATCCTGAAGCAGGACGAAACCGCCTCAACTCAATGGTGGAGAATCGACCCGATTGGTGTATCTCCCGTCAGCGTGACTGGGGAGTTCCTATGGCATTTTTCCGTGTCAAAGCAACCGGTGAAGTCATTTTAGATGAGAAGGTCTTAAACTTTATTGCCATGGTCTTTGAGATGCAAGGCAGTGATGCGTGGTATAACTTGCCGATTGAGTCACTTCTTTACCCGGGAAGTGGTTATAAGGCTGAAGAACTTGAAAAAGTAACGGATATTTTAGATGTATGGTTTGACAGCGGCTCGACATGGAATGCGGTACTCAAATCACGAAACTATGATGCAGGAACTTTTCCGGCAGATCTATATTTAGAAGGTTCAGATCAACATCGTGGCTGGTTTCAGTCATCACTCTTTTTGAGTGCTGCAGTGGCACATCAAGCACCATATAAAGCAGTTCTTACTCACGGTTTTACCGTTGATTCTAAGGGTGAGAAGATGTCAAAATCCAAAGGAAATGTAATTGCACCCGATAAGGTCATTAAGCAGTACGGTTCAGAGATTTTACGTCTATGGGTTGCCATGAGTGACTATCAGAGTGACTTGAAAATCTCTGATGATATCTTAAAGCAGATTGCAGAGCAGTACCGAAAACTACGAAATACGTTCCGCTTTTTAATGGCAAACATTAATGATTTAGAGACGCTTGTTGTGTTTGAAGAGATGACTGTTTTAGATCAGTGGATTGTGAGTAAGGCTGATGATATCTTTAACGAGGTGCATCGCTCATTTGGTGAGTATGATTTTGTTAATGCGATGGGGCTTTTAAATAACTTTGTAGTTAACGAGTTAAGTGGAATTTACATGGACTTAACTAAAGACAGACTCTATTGTGACGCTAAAGATTCCCATCACCGACGTTCATCTCAAAGTGCTATGGCACTTATTGCTAAAAATATGCTCATTCTTATTGCTCCGGTTTTAACCTATACTGCCGATGAGATTGTTGAACATGCACCGGCTGTAATTAAAGATGAGAAAAAGAGTATTTTTGATTTTACGTATGAAAATATGGATACTTTTTCGGTAGTTTTTAATGAAGTCTATATGCTCAAAGCCCGTGATGCATTTTTTGAGATTGTTGATACTCTTAAAAAAGAGAAAAAGATCAAAGCAACACTGGAACTTGTTATTACAACCGAGTCAAAAACTGCAATGGCGCTAGAAGCAACAGAACTTGAAGATTGGTTTGTTGTTTCAGGTGTGAATACACAAGTACTCAAAGAGAAACTAGGCACATTTGAAGTTGAGGGTGACAGTTTTGTCATTGGTTTGGCAAGTGAAGCAAAATGTCCACGATGCTGGAAGTTTAAAAGCAGTGATGAAGAATCTACATGTAAACGTTGTTCTGAGGTCGTAGCGTAAGTTATGGATGTTTCACAAGCGGTAGAAAATATACATGTAATTGTAACAGTGATTGTAATTTTTGCCATTGTAGCGGGCGGAATATTTTTAGTAAAACGAGAAAAAAATAGAAGGGATTTGAATTGACAACACTTAAAGAGGCATTGAAACTTTCACCATCTGAGTTAGAGAGTCTAAAGTCTGAGTTGAAAGCGAAGATTGAAGCAAACCCGGAACTCAACGCGTATGTAGAAGTTGCTAATGTGGGTGAGGGTGTACCCATTGCTATTAAAGACAATATCCAAGTCAAAGATTGGGCAGTTACCGGCGGTTCAAAAATCTTACAAGGGTACATTGCACCTTACAATGCAACGGTTATTGAGAAGATGAAAGATGCCGGTCTCTCACCATTTGGACGTACCAATATGGATGAGTTTGCGATGGGTTCAACTACTGAATCAAGCTTCTATGGTAAGACGCAAAACCCTCATAACCCTAACTGTGTTCCCGGCGGAAGCTCTGGCGGTTCTGCTGCTGCTGTTGCCGCGGGTCTTGCTGTTGCCGCGCTTGGGAGTGATACGGGCGGTTCCATTCGTCAGCCGGCTGCATTTTGTGGAATCGTAGGAATGAAACCGACTTACGGGCGTGTAAGTCGTTACGGTCTAGGTGCCTATGCGAGTTCCTTAGATCAGATTGGTCCCATGACACAAAATGTTGAAGATGCGGCGATTTTATATGACATCATCAGCGGTCATGACGAAAAAGACTCTACGAGTGTCGATAAAAACGATAAAGTCAGTGATAAACTTGATCCTTCTCGTAAGTTGACCATTGCTATAATACCAAGCTATATTGAAGATGCTTCTGATGATATTAAAAAAGCGTACGATAAAGCTATTGATGCACTCAAAAGTGCAGGGCATACGATTGTTGAACGTGAATTTATGGATGCCAAATATGATATTTCAGCGTACTATGTCACCGCAACGGCAGAAGCGACAACTAATTTGGCGCGCTATGACGGTATCCGTTACGGTAACCGTGTTGAGGGCAAAAACTTAAAGGACACCTTTGTACAGAGTCGTTCAGAGGGCTTTGGTGATGAGGTAAAACGTCGTATTTTACTGGGTAACTTTGTACTTTCAAGCGGTTATTATGATGCGTATTACGTCAAAGCTCAAAAAGTACGCCATCTTATTAAAGATGAATATGATACGATTTTTAAAGATGTTGACTTAATTCTTAGCCCCGTTGCTCCTCGAACAGCGTATGAGTTTGGAGCACTCTCGGATCCGCTAGAGATGTATTTGAGTGATATCTACACTATCTCAGTGAACCTAGCAGGTCTTCCGGCTATTTCACTGCCGGTAGATACAGCAGATGATGGTATGCCGGTTGGTTTACAGCTTATTGCAGCACCATTTAATGAGCAGACCCTGTTTGACGGTGCCTTAAGTTTAGAGCAGACATTAAAATCTTGAGATACGGAGAAAAAAATGAATATTAAAAAACGAGCATTGACCTTTGAAGATGTGTTATTAGTACCTCAATACTCTGAGGTTCTTCCAAAAGAGGTCTGCTTAGAGAGTAAGTTTAGTAAAAATATTACTCTGCGAATTCCAATGGTCTCTGCCGCGATGGATACCGTAACTGAACATCGTGCAGCAATTGCTATGGCACGTCTTGGCGGGCTTGGAATTATTCATAAAAATATGGATATCCAGACGCAGGCTAAGATGGTCAAAAAAGTCAAAAAAAGTGAGAGCGGTATTATTATTGACCCGATCTATATGCATCCGGGTGCTACTTTGGGTGAAGCTGAAGAGATTATGAGCGAGTTTAAAATCTCAGGAGTACCTATTGTTGATGATCATAACAGACTGCTTGGCATCTTGACCAATCGTGATACCCGTTTTGAAAAAGATATGAATAAACCGGTAGAAAATATGATGACTAAAGTTCCTCTTATTACTGCATCAAAAGGCATCTCATTAGACGATGCGGCTGTCATTATGCATCAAAATAAGATTGAGAAACTTCCGCTTATTGATGATGAGGGGCTTCTTCAAGGTCTCGTGACGATTAAAGATATTAAAAAACGTATTGAATATCCCAATGCGAACAAAGATGATTTTGGTCGCCTTCGTGTAGGTGCTGCTATTGGTGTAGGACAGATAGATCGTGCAAAGGCACTTGTTGATGCGGGCGTTGATGTTTTAGTTTTAGATTCTGCTCATGGTTACTCTAAAGGAATTATAGACACCGTCAAAGCAATTAAAGCAGAACTCGAAGTTGATGTTGTTGCCGGTAATGTGGCGACTGCAGAGGCCGTTGAAGCGTTAGCTGCAGCGGGTGCTGATGGTGTAAAAGTTGGAATTGGCCCTGGGTCAATCTGTACAACACGTATTGTTGCCGGTGTAGGAGTTCCCCAAATTTCTGCAATTGATGAGTGTGCCCAAGCAGGGCGTAGAGTCGGTGTGCCAATCATTGCTGATGGCGGCATTAAATATTCTGGTGAGATTGCAAAAGCATTAGCTGTGGGTGCGTCATCTATTATGGCAGGATCACTGCTTGCCGGTACTGAAGAGTCCCCGGGTGATCTCATTAATTTTCAAGGACGTCAATATAAAGCGTACCGTGGAATGGGTTCAATCGGTGCCATGGGCAAAGGTTCAACAGATCGTTATTTTCAAGAGGGAACGGCAACAGATAAACTTGTACCTGAAGGCATTGAAGGACGCGTTCCCTATCGTGGAAGTATTGCAGGTATTGTACACCAGATGATGGGTGGACTTCGTGCGTCAATGGGCTATTGTGGTTCAAAAGATATTGAAACATTCCAGAAAAAAGCACAATTTGTTGAAATTACGAGTGCAGGACTCAAAGAGTCTCATGTTCATGATGTTCAAATTACGGCAGAAGCACCAAATTATCACGTTTAATTAATATTAGAGGCATGGCTATAGAAACGTTAAATCTGCAAACACATACCGAGCATTTTGATAAACCACTCTATTTGGAGAGTGGACGAATACTGCAACCGTATGATATTGTTTATGAAACTTATGGAACACTCAATGAGACACAGGACAATATTGTTATTGTCTGTCATGCACTTACAGGTTCACATCATGCTGCCGGATTTTATAAAGATGATTCCAAACCGGGTTGGTGGAATGGTCTTATTGGAAGCGGCAAAGCAATTGATACCGATAAGCATTATGTCATTTGTACGAATGTTCTTGGCAGCTGTTTTGGATCTACGGGTCCGATGTCACAAAATGAAGATGGTGACGCGTACCGTTACAAGTTTCCTGTCGTAACCATTAAAGATATGGTCAAAGCACAGCGAATTTTATTTGATCGGTTGGGAATTCACAGAGTCCATGCGATTGTTGGCGGTTCTATGGGCGGAATGCAGGCACTGCAGTTTGCTATTCACTACCCCAACTTTGCCAATAAAGTTGTTGCGATGGCAACTACTTTTGCAACACAGCCGTGGGCAATTGCATTTAATAAAGTGGCACAAGAGGCGATTTTAAAAGACCCTAATTTTAAAAATGGCTATTATAATCCTGAAGATATTCATGAAAATGGACTCTCAGGCATGGCGGTGGGTCGCATGGCGGGGCATATCAGCTTTTTGTCACACTATTCGATGATAGAGAAGTTTGGACGCGAATATAAACGTACCGATGGATTGTATGAGCTTTTTGGAAAGTTTCAGGTTGAGTCGTATTTAGAATACAATGGCTATAATTTTACCAAATGGTTTGACCCGCTTTCGTATCTTTACATTACTAAAGCAATCAATATTTTTGATTTAGCGCGTGGATTTGATTCGTTGACCCATGCATTAGTGCAGATTCAATCAAATCTGCATCTCATTAGTTTTAGTGAAGATATGCTTTTTTTGCCTGATGAGATGAGCAAGATTGATGAGATGTTAAAGAGTCAGCGCTACGCCAACTGTCACCATCTAAAAGTAGAGAGCCATTATGGGCATGATGCCTTTTTGGTTGAGATTGAAAAATTTGATTCGTATGTAAGAGAGGTACTTAATGGCTGAAGATTTTGAAAAAAAACTGGAGAATGCAAAACTAATTTTGCAAAAACTCTTAGAGAATGACATTACAATGAGTGATAGTATTAAAGCCTACGAAGAGGGAATGAAAGAACTTCAAGTTGCACAAAAACTTTTAGAAGAGGCCTCTTTACATGTAGAAACGATTAAGCAGTCTTCTATAGGTGCGCAAGAGTGAAAATAGCAGCGTTACAGTTGCCTTCTATGGGAATAAGCAGTACACGGCTTTATAAGTATGTACGCAATGCTCATAAGCAAGGAGTTAAGCTACTACTATTGGGTGAATATCTGCTCAATCCTTTTTTTAAAGAGTTAGAGCATGTTGTTCCTGCTATGATTAAAGAACAGAGTGAGCATCAACTAGCAATTTTAAAAGAGTTGTCATCAGAGTATGGGATGACAATTGTTGCCCCGATTGTGATGATCCGAAAAAAAGAACCTTACAAAACTATTGTTAAAATTGCTCCGAGTTCTATCTCTTATTATGATCAACAACTGCTCATAAATTACCCGCACTGGAATGAAGAGAAATTTTATTCTAATGCTGTTTTACCACTGCACTCACCGCTTATATTCAGTATCGAAAATATCAAATTTGCGGTAATGGGGGGATTTGAACTCCATTTTGATGAACTCTGGAATTATGTGAGTGAAAAAAATGTTGATGTCGTACTGTTACCAAGCATTGCAACATTCGAGTCAAATAAGCGATGGCAAGAGCTGATAAAGATGCGTGCTTTTACAAAAAACTGTTATGTGCTTCGCGCTAATAGAGTGGGTGAATATATTGAAAAAGAGTACAGTTGGAAATTCTATGGTAACTCTCTTTTAGCATCACCTGATGGTATAATAGAGTCGCAACTTAAAGATATTGAAGAGTTGATGGTGGTTGAAGTCGAGCATAATGCGGTTATAGAATCCCGCAGAACATGGGGGTTTAAAGAGAGCGTGAAGAAAAGGTCTTAGCTAAAAAGCTTTTTAGCTTTAAAAATAGTAAAAGGAGGTGTCGTTATGATGCAATATTTTCATCGTCAAGTTCAGTTATGGGGCGAAGTGACGCAACAATTATTACAAGAGAAAAAGATTGCTATTATAGGTTGTGGCGGTTTGGGCAGTTCACTCTCGTATGCATTGGGTGCATCGGGAATTGGTGAAATCCATCTGGTTGATTTTGATGAAGTGAGTACGCATAATATTCATCGTCAAATTGCATTTGCTTTAGGTGACGAAGGTAAAAACAAAGCAGTAATCAATGCACAAAATATCACTGCGCGGTGTGCTTATACTAAAGCGATCTCCCATGAGTGTGATTTTGATGCATTTACTAAAAAAGGGATTGATGTTGATCTCATTATTGATGGCACCGATAATCTTCCAACGCGCGGCAAAATTAATGAGTATGCCAAGTTAGTCGGTACACCATGGATTTACGGTTCTGTTGAAGCATTTAATGGTCAAGTATGTTTTTTTAAAGATGCTTCGTTTAATGATGTATTTAAAATCATACAAAAGACACCAGCAGGTATCGCCGCACCGATTGTTATGCATATTGCTTCACTGCAGGCTAATTTAGCACTACGTTACTTAGCAGGTTTGAATGTCAAAAAAGACTACTTATATTATCTATTTTTCAGCGATGAAGGAGAGTTGATAACCCAAAAATTTGGATTACCAAAGGCGTAAACGTTACTGTTTTGAGATAAATTCAGCAAGCAAGCGTAATTCATCGCTATTAAATGAAGAGACTTGAGAGACCATTAAGCCTTTCATTGCTGCTCCGTAGGTACCGTCTTTATAGCCTTGCAGTGCAGCAACAGTTTTTTCTACGTCCCACCCTTTAATAATTTGTGATTTTCCTAAAGCAACTTTTTCTCCACTTAATCCATGACATCCGCCACATTTTCTTTTAAATGTTGTTTCTGCATCAAATGATGTAACAGCATTTGTAATCGTCTCTGTTTGTTCTTTTATTTCAGTGCTGATTTCAGCTGCTATATCTTTAGCTTTTGTTGCCGTATCTTCTGCTATTACTTTTGCTTCAGTTGTTACTTCTTCGACTTTCGTTACCGCATTTTCTACTGCTGATTTTGTTTCAGTTGCAACTTCATTAGCCTTGGTTACTACCTCTTGAGTAGCTGAAGAAAGACTTTTTTTAACTTCTGTAGGTGCTGAGACCCCCTCTGTAGTTGATGTTGAACCGTTTTGCTCTGATGTACAGCCTAATAGAAATAGTGTTGCTGCAAGTGAGATGATATATTTCATCATTAACCTTTTTTATGAATTGTATTTCAGAAAATTATAGCATGATTTGATTCACTATTTGTAAAGATTCGATATAATAATAAAAATAAATATACATGTAAAAGATATTATGCAATTTGAACCTTATCCATTTGAAAAATTAACAAACTTACTGAGTGATGTGTTGCCCAATGCCTCATATGAAGCGATGACACTAACCATCGGTGAACCCCAATTTGAGACGCCTGAATTTATTCAAAAGAGTTTATGTGAGAGTGTGTCACATCTAAAAAAATATCCCAAAACGGCTGGTGAGACCTTTTTAAAAGAGTCGATGCAAGGTTTTGTAAAAAAACGTTTCGGTGTCACGCTCCAGATGAATGAGTTAATTCCTACTTTTGGAACACGAGAAGTACTCTTTAACTTTCCGCAGTTTATACTTTTTGATGTTGAAAGCCCGGTGATGGCATTTACCAATCCGTTTTATCAGATTTATGAGGGAGCAGCCATTGCGTCACGTGCGACGATGCACCTTTTAAATTTAGATGTAACCAATGGCTTTAAACCTTCAATAAATGAAGAATTATTACCTACATATAATTTAGTGATTCTGAACTTTCCTAACAATCCCACCGCATCAACGTTAAGTATTGAGGAGCTTGGTAAGTGGGTGAAATTGGCACTAAAATATGACTTTGTACTCCTAAATGATGAGTGTTATAGTGAGATTTACACCAATACTCCGCCACCTTCACTGCTAGAAGCATCAAAGCTTGTAGGTAATGACAATTTTAAAAATGTATTGGTCATTAACTCCATTTCAAAACGTTCATCAGCTCCGGGTCTGCGCTCAGGATTTATTGCCGGTGATGCAACTATTTTAAAAGATTATTTAGGATACCGAACCTATGTCGGTTGTGCCTCACCGCTGCCGCTTCAAGCCGCATCGGCTGCTGCATGGAGTGATGAAGCCCATGTTGAAGCATCACGAGAAATTTATAGAAATAATTTCAGACTTGCTCAAGAAATTTTGGGTGTTGATATTCCTGAAGCAACCTTTTACATTTGGTTAAAAGTTGATGATGCAATAGAATTTACATGTAAACTCTACCGTGAATATAATTTAAAAGTACTGCCGGGTGAGTTCTTAGCACGTAGTGATGAAGCGGGTAATAATCCCGGAATTGGCTATGTACGTATTGCACTGGTTGAAAATGAGGCACGTACTAAAGATGCATTAAAGAGAATTAAGGAAGCACTAAATTGAGTGAGCAGTTAAAAGAGAAAATATTTAAAGCACAAAGCGAAGGCGATATTGCAGCACTGTTTGTATTAGAACAAGAAGCCCATGAAGATTTTGATGAAGCGATGTTACATGCCTATTATGCCAATATTTTAGATTTGGCACTAGAGCGACTCACCGATGCACTTGAAGCACCTCGAAAGATGGACTTTGACGAGGTACAAGATTTTGCTACGATTCGTGCGCTTTATGAGTATGCTATTGAGCACTACAGTGCTGAGAAATTGCATGATGCGAGTGCTTTATTTGAAGTGCTTTCGGGTATTAGCAACAGTAATGAATTCTCAAATGCGATGAAAATACATGTAAAAGCAGCAAATGAAAATATATCACTAGATGACTTCATAGAAAAAATAGCTGATGTTGACGCCACGCAAAGTAGCGGTACATTTTACATTAGTAACTTTCAAGAGGCGCAGTAGATGAAGTACCACTTTATAGGCATCGGGGGCATTGGTATTTCAGGACTTGCTAAGTACATGCACTATCGTGGACATGAGGTAAGCGGATCAGATATTAAAGCGTCGGTCATTACAAAAAAATTAGAAGACGAAGGGATTCATGTCAGTATTCCTCAGATGGCTTCTAACATCAAAAATCAGGAGTGTGTCATTCACTCTGCAATTATTAAAGATGACAATCCTGAAGTAATGGAAGCCAAAGCTAAGGGCATTAAAGTTATACCAAGACGTGAGGCACTGTTAGAGATTTTACATGATTCTAAAGTCTATGCCGTTGCCGGAGCACACGGAAAAAGTACGACTTCAGCTATTTTATCTTCCATAATGCATGGTTCTGCAATTATCGGGGCAGAAGCAAAAGAGTTTGGTTCTAATGTGCGATACTGTGATGAGAGTGATGTACTGATATTTGAAGCCGATGAGAGTGATGGCAGTTTCTTAAACTCTAATCCATATTGTGCCATTGTAACCAATGCAGAACCGGAACATATGGAATACTATAACTATGATGAGGCACTGTTTTATGGCTCTTATCGTGAGTTTATTCATAAAGCACAGTGTTGTGTTATTAACGCAGAAGATCCATTTTTAGCTACAATTGAGTTTGAAGCCATTCGGCTCTATCCGAGTCGTGATATTAAAAATATTGAGTACATTTTACGTGATGATGCGCCGTATACGCGCTTTGTTTTACAAGATTACGGTACTTTTGAGGTATGGGGTTTTGGTGAACACATTGCACTTGATGCTGCGCTAGCCATTTTAACAGCCTTGCAAAGTATGAGTGTTGATGAAGTTCGCGGTAATATTTTAAACTACAAAGGGATTAAAAAGCGTTTTGATGTTGTGGGTATGACTAAGCGTTGTGTTATCATTGATGATTACGGTCACCATCCCACAGAGATAAAAGCGACACTTGATTCGGTTAAAACCTATGCCAAACTTAAAAATATTGAAAAAATCACTGCGATTTGGCAACCGCATAAATATTCACGAACCATTGATAATATGCAGGTGTTTGTAGAATGTTTTGATGGGGTTGCCAAATCGCAGTGATTTTTTCAATATTTTTAAGTTT
>CAYZUN010000063.1:0-13413 GCA_964481625.1 uncultured Sulfurimonas sp. | reverse complement strand
CACGCCAAATTAACGATTGACCCTCTTCAGTAAGTGAACCCATTGACATCATCTCAACGCCATATGCTTTAAGAGGAAGCACTTTATTTCCTTCAATTTCAGGTTTAATACCTTCTAAACCTAACATACGCGGTACATTTGGTCCATAAATATCAGCATCTAAAAGCCCGACTTTTTTACCTTGCATTGCAAGTGCGATTGCCAAGTTAACAGAACATGTTGATTTACCAACACCCCCTTTACCTGAACTCACCATAATAAAGTTTTTTACCTGTGGTGCAATATTTTTTCCATGAGATGAACTCTCACGTGGCATTGTTGGAGCATTAATAAGAATCGTTGCATTAGCAACTCCCGCTTTTTGTAACTCTTTTTGTGCCTCATCTGTAATTTGTGCTGCCACTTCAGGTGCACTTGAAGTAATTTCCACGTTAATAGTGACATCACTTCCTGTAATTTTAATATCTTTTACAAATCCAAAGGTCACAATATCTTTTGTAAAACCTGGATAGGTTACATTTGAAAGTGCCGATTTAATAGTTTCTTCAGTCATTTTTTTCCTTTATTGTTAAATAGCTTTTGCTTCTTCGGCCATTTTAGCCTCCTCAGCAATTTTAGCAATTGCTTCAGGATTATCCATTATGTCTTGCGAAATTTTGTATGAACAAAATTTTGGGCCACACATGGAACAGAACTCTGCTTCTTTAAAAACATCTTGAGGCAGTGTCTCATCATGGTATTCACGAGCACGTTCAGAATCAAGTGCTAGCTCAAACTGTTTTTCCCAGTCAAAGCCATAACGTGCATCACTCATCGCATCATCAACATCACGCGCGCCTTCACGACCACGAGCAATATCAGCAGCATGTGCTGCGATTTTGTACGCAATAATTCCTTCACGGACATCATCAGCATTAGGCAGACCAAGATGTTCTTTTGGTGTGACGTAACAGAGCATTGAAGCACCATGCCAACCACCAACAGCTGCACCAATTGCAGAAGAGATATGGTCATATCCCGCAGCAATATCGGTAACTAATGGTCCTAGAATGTAAAATGGTGCTTCATGACAAAGCTCACGTTGAATTTTCATATTTCGCTCAACCTGATTAAGTGGCACATGACCCGGCCCTTCAATCATCACTTGAACATTTTTTTCCCAAGCACGAAGTGTCAAATCACCTAGTACTTTAAGCTCACCTAACTGTGCGTCATCACTTGCATCTGCAAGACAACCTGGACGAAGTGAATCTCCCAAAGAGAGTGCCACATCATATTTTGCACAGATTTCTAAAATCTCATCATAAGCAGTATAGAATGGATTTTCTCTATGGTAGTGCATCATCCACGCTGCCATTAAAGAACCACCGCGACTTACAATTCCCATTTTACGTTTTGCAATTTTAGGCATCGTCTCAAGTAAAAAGCCTGCATGAATAGTAAAGTAACTCACACCCTGTTGGGCTTGTCTTTCCAGTACTTCTAACATAACTTCAATACTTAAATCTTCAATTTTATTATTGACATCATGTAAAATCTGATAAATAGGCACGGTTCCAATTGGAATCTTTGAATTTGCAATAACCGCGCGGCGAATCTCATCAAGATCGCCACCCGTTGAAAGATCCATTGCAGTATCTGCTTTATAGTGTTGCGATACTTGGATTTTCTCAATCTCACCCTGCACATCTGAAGCGATTGCTGATGAACCGATGTTAGCATTGATTTTACATGTAGCTGCAATTCCAATTGCCATCGGCTCTAAATTAGTATGATTAACATTTGCCGGAATAATCAATCGGCCACGTGCTATTTCGCTACGAACCAGTTCCGGATCAAGTTTCTCAATTTTTGCAACGTACTCCATTTCTTGTGTAATAATGCCCTCTTTGGCATAATACATCTGTGTACGAACAGCGTCGTTTTCTCTATCTTTTACCCAAGCGGTTCTCATTGCTTATCCTTGGACTAAATTTTTTAAATTACTTAAAATTATTTTCGTAATATAGTCTCTCACTCTAAAAAAATGACACTATACAATAAACCATTTAAAAAACTTCAACTTCTTTTAAAGTCAAGCTTTAATCATCATCGAATTTTACACAAACAAGATAAAAGAAAGCTTTTAAACTGTATACTTTCGTAACACTTTAAAGAAGCAGGAGTATATTTGTCCGATTTGACACTTATTTTGCTTGCAGCAGGTGACTCTAGCCGCTTCAAGCTTCCTGTAAAAAAGCAATGGATTCGTATTGATCACGATCCTTTGTGGTACTTTGTTACCAAACGACTCGCTGAAACCGACTATTTTTCTGAAATCATCATTACTTCGCACCTACAAGAGGTGGAATTTATGAAACACTATACTTCACACAAAGTTCTTGCAGGTGGCTCATCCCGCCAAGAGTCACTACAAAATGCCCTTGAGTATGTAAAAACACCTTATGTTATGGTAACTGATATCGCGCGGGCCTGTATCGATACAAGCTTTTTAGAGCGTATTATCAGTAAAAAAGGCGAAGCTGACTGCATTGTTCCCTATATAAATGTTAGTGATACCATTGTTTATGAGCGTAACACTATTAATAGAGATCAGGTAAAATGCGTACAGACACCTCAGCTTTCGCTCACAAGTTCACTCAAAAACGCACTGAAAAACAGTGAAGTTTTTACCGACGAGAGTAGCGCTATTGTCGCTAATGGCGGGAGCAGGCTCTTTGTTGAAGGTGATGAAGATGCTCATAAAATCACCTACTTAAGCGATCTGCTAAAACTGCCTTGTATAAAACCTCCCTCGAAGCAAACATTAATGGGGAATGGTTTTGATGTACATGCCTTTGAAGATAATAAACCAATGGTACTCGGCGGTGTCAAAATTGAATCAGACTTTGGATTCAGAGCACATAGCGACGGTGACGTTGCCATTCATGCACTCATTGATGCACTCTTAGGTGCCTCCGGAATGGGAGATATTGGAATGCTTTTTCCAGACAATGATGCAAGCTATGAAAATATTGATTCTGCCATTTTACTCCGCAATGTTGTTACAAAACTTCACAACTTTGGCTATGTCATCAATAATGTTGACATTACCATTGCAGCTGAAACACCACGACTGTCAAACTATAAAGCCCAGATACGCCAGTGTTTATCTGAGATTTTACATGTAGAACCGTCACGAACAAACGTTAAAGCAACAACAACTGAGAAGTTGGGATTTATTGGAAGAAAAGAGGGCGTTGCCGTTATGGCGAGTGCCACATTAAACTATTACAATTGGATGAACGATAAATGAGAATTTTAATTATTGAAAACGAGATCTATCTTGCACAGAGTATTGCTTCAAAGCTTGGTGAGCTCGGACATATATGCGATATGAGCAGTTCATCAAAAGGGGTTAATGAAGATGTCCCTTACGATGTCATACTGCTATCCACAAGTATCAGCGGTCAAGATTTTTATCCAATTATTGAGGCATATAAAAATGCTGTTGTTATTTTAATGGTCTCATACATTAGTAATGATACCGTCTCTAAACCTCTTAATGCCGGTGCAAAAGATTATATTCAAAAGCCTTTTATGATTGAAGAGTTAATCCGTAAGATTGAACACTACCAAGAGTTTGAAAAACTAAAACGTCAAAATGCGACCTATACAACGTATTTGGATCATGCATTCAACTCTGTTGATATCGAACATAATCTTAATGATGTAGAGATTCCTCTGTTTATTTCGTGCAGTTATCAAAAATATGCCGATGCTTTTGCATTTAAATATGCATCAAATCAGAACAAGACACTTCACTTTGTGTCACTCTCTTGTGAGAATGCACTCCAAGAAATTCATGCGCTTCCATTAAATACCGTTGTTTACATCAATGATTTTCAGATCTTACGTAAAAGCGACTATGATACATTTTTAAAAAGCATTAAAAAGCGTGAAGCAATTGTTTCAAGTACCGAAAGTATTGATCTTGAAGGATACTCAATTATTGAGGTAAAAAATGACAATAAAGTCTTTGAACAGGGTGATATTTTACCAATTGAAGACTATGTTAAATACATTATGTTAAATTATCAATATAAATTTCCAGATACCGAACTGTCAAAAAAATTGGGAATATCAAGAAAAAGCTTGTGGGAAAAAAGAAAAAAATATGGAATCATCAAGAAAAAATAAAACACTTTTTATTGATAGTGAAGCTGTTTCTGCATTAGCAATGCTTAAAGAGGGTCTCTTAGTACCGGCAATAAAACTTGCTAACAAAAAAAGCTACTATGAAATTTTAGAAAATGGGATGATTAATAATAAAACATTCCCATTTCCACTAATTTTAGCGCCATCAGGCAAACAGAATGAAGCGGTGCTAAGCTCTGCCAAAAATGGTGAAACACTTGATCTTATCTGTGATGGTGTCAAAGTTGGTGACATTATTGCTGAAGAAGTTTATGAGATCAGCAAAGAAGAGCGAGTACTTCAGATTTATGGAACGAATGACCTTACTCATCCAGGAGTAAAAGGTACCTATAAACGTCTAGGAAACTATGCTATAGCAGGTGAGTATTCACTCACTACAGAGCATATTCAAAAGATGAAACAACTCATCAATGAAGCTAAAGATCGTATTGATGCCACCCATACAACAGCATTGATGATGGCCGCAAATCCACTTCATCGTGCTCATGAACGACTCATTCGCCAGACATTAGAGAAAACCGATCTTATTGTTATTTTCCTGCTCAAACCCTACAATAGTAAGGGACTTTCGTATGAGATTCGCCATGAAGCACTACACTATTTTGTCGATAATTTTCTACCTCAAAACCAAGTCGTTATTATTCCTCTAGAAAACAGTTATATTTTTGCCGGATTTAATGAACTCATTATGGATGCTATTGTTGCTAAAAATGTAGGCTGTGATACATTAACCATAGGACAAAATCACGGCGGCCTTGGAATGTATTATGATCATAATACCAATAAATCCATACTTGATAAACTTGTTGGTATTGATATTCAAATTGATATTGCCAGTATTTATGTCTATTGTGATGAGTGTAAAACATTAGTAAGTACTAACACCTGCCCTCACGGTCAACACCACCACATCTCATACCATACTGATTCAATCATACAACTTATTGAGCTTGGTCTCATCCCTCCGGCGGTATTGGTTAGAAAAGAGATTTCTGCACTCGTCCTTTCAAAACTCTTTCCAGACCGTTTTGAAAACCTGCAAATCCTCTACAGTAATATATTACCGGTATCGGGTCTTTTAGAAAACCATAGCGAAGCAGAGTTCTACAAAGAGCTCATCAAGCTCCATCAAACAACGTCATTAACATAAGGCACTCTATGAATTTTAACTGGATGTTTATCACCCTCTTCTATAGTGGTCTCGCTCCCAAAGCTCCCGGAACAGCAGGAAGTGCTCTTGCACTAATTCTTGGAGTATTACTTTTAAGTTACCTCGGACCTCAAACACTCTTTTTTGCAACACTTTTAATCACTGTTATTGCCGTTAAAGAGATTGACAAATATGAAGCATCTTCAGGTATACATGATGACAAACGTATTGTCATTGATGAGCTAGCGGGCATGTGGATTGCCCTCTCCATCGCTCCAGCTGTTACCTTTTCATTTGATGAGCTTTTAGTGTTTGAAAACGGTCTATTATTGCAGATTATTCTAAGCTTTATTCTCTTTCGAATCTATGACATCAAAAAACCTTCTATTATCGGAAGAATCGACCGTGAGATGAAAGGCGGCTTAGGGGTGATGGGTGATGATGTCATTGCGGGCTTTGCAGCGGGTATCTCTACAGCAATCATCTTTGAGGGGTTTAAGTACCTGCTTGCTTAAGGTGATTTTACCTATTTAAATGGGCCGCAAACCAATGCTCGTTTTACTCCAGCTGTTAAACTATCTAATCCTTCGATTAATTTTTCTCTCTCAATTAGAACATCTGTAATTTGACTTGAATATTTTATAGCACTCTCTCTCATCATTCCCAACATTGGCCAACCCCACAATGCTGAAACAGTGACTTCCTCTTTAATAAAATGAGGCTCAGTTAAAAATGTGCAACTAAGTACGGATTCAACAGCACTTCTATTTGTCTCACTTCCGCCTACAAGGTCAATCACAACTGAACCTTTGGGAATGATTCGTTTAAGATGATTATTACTTACAAGATAAGTTATACCTCTCAGTTCTCGTGGCAGTTCTGCACCATTGACAACGAGATCAACATCTTTTAACCAATAATCAATATTATCTTTAGCTGTTTGAGTGCGACCTAAAATATTGATATTTTTGAAGCCTTGATCATATATTTCATGCATTGCGCCTCGTGCGACATTGCCATAACCGAGTACAACAACTTTAGCTTCACGAATATCTAAGTCAGGTTTATTCTCTTTGAGTAATTTAATCCCATACCTTGCACCTGCTTGTCCTGTCTCATGAAGACACTGAATTCGTCGCAAACCAAATTCAAAAGGTGTATGTATTTTTCTATAATCAGCAATCGCTACATTAGCACTTTCGAGTTCAAAATCATGAAGGTCAAAAATATGAGAATTGGTCTCTTTTAATTTTTCAATTAATCTATTTGAATCGTTAAAATCTTCACTATCATAAAAGTACAGAGTCTCACTACCTGTCTCGTTTAACTCTTCAAATTTTACATCTTTATGTAAAAGGTTCAGTGAATGAGGATTACGATTTCCTGCTCTTCTTATGGCACCCGCCAATCTTTCATTTCGACCTATAACAAATATTTTTAACTTTCCAATTGTTTCATTTTCAATAAAGTTTTTCAATGCTTCAGCCATCGAAATACGTGCCAATATCTGTTCGTCGGTTTGAACTTTTGGAGACTCAAGAATTTCTTCCATGGCTATCACATTTATTTGACTCTCCTCAAGCATTTTTGCCCTATTTGGGAAAGAGTGAAAATGTGCCATACAAAATAGTGTGCAACCTTTTTTCATCTCAGAAATAGATTCCAAAGACGGACCTTTAAATTTAATAATCATATCTTTATCTTGGTATATCTCATCGGCACGCTGCATAACAGCACCATTTTTAAGATACTCTTCATCTTCAAAATCTACACCCAGACCAGCACCATACTCAACAAATACGTTAACACTAACAGCTGTAAGTTTCCCAACATCTTCTGGTGTTAAGGCAACTCTTTTTTCTAATCCACCTGGGTTTTCAGGAGATTCAATCTCTTTTACTAAAGCAATATTTTTAAATGCAATTGATAATTTTTCCACTACAATCCTTTTTAAACTAACATTGGATCAAACGTTGGTTCAATCTCTTCGTAATCTTCGACAATCTGTTCAAAAATCTTCTGAGTTTTTTTTACTTTGGCAACCTTCTCATCAAAAATATATTTTGACGAGGGGAATGCAGTTGAAAGTTCTTGATAAATCAAGATACGTCCGTTAATGTGACGGTTAAACTCTGCAAAGGCATCTTCTAAATATTGTCGTGTTGTGGTGTGTCGAAAGAGTGCTTTAAGCATCTTGCCGCGCTCTTTAATGGGGAGTGACTCATCTACAGCTTCGGCAATACGTTTAATATCAAGACGCGAAATATAAACACCGCATCGTGCCGGTGCCAATAAATTTTGTGATATCTGCTCTACAAAACCCGGTACCGGTTCGTCATCTACCGCGTCACCGCTATCGGGGTTGACGTTGCTCTCACAACTGCCGTCTTCATTGCTGCTGCATTTATTGCGCACAAAGGTATCAAATTCGGCTCGTAAATCACTTAAATCATTGGGTTTCATTCTTTTCCTTCAAAAATTGTATGAGCACTCTTATTCATATAGGTTAGTATATCATCATAGCCTAAATATTCTTGCGCTGGCATCATTGAAAACGGCGAATCGCTTTGAGAGAGATCTACCACTGTTTTACTGCTTTTAACTTGAGAAAAAAGCTCTTCTTGATTGGCAACATTGAGTGCTATATCGTACGGTGAAAAATCTGCTCTCAACTCATTGTTGGCACGTTCAATGTCTACCTCAACACCCTCTATTGCATCACCAAGAGCATCAATGAGGTCTCTACAAGATTCAATTCTGTCGTTAAAGAGTGTCACCTTTTTGATGCCGCTATCTTTTACATGTAAAAGAATGGATTTTGCCAATGCACCACTACCATAGAGTGCTAACGATTTAACCGCTCTATCTTTAAACAATCTATTTAATGCTCTGCCAATAAAAATATCACCGTAAAGCTTTCCCTCTTTTACGTTGACAATATCGCAAAATCCGCACGCCTGCACATCACTGCTTTTAAAATCACACAGCTCCAAGACATCATGACGATATTCTTTACCAATAACAACACCGTTTAGTTTTGCATTTCTTAGCCCTGAGACGGTAAAATAAAAATCATCGGCTCTAATGTTCATCGGTATCATCATCGCATCAGTGCCGACACTTCTAAACATACTGTTCATCACTACGCTAAAACGGTTTTGCTGTGCATACTCGCTCAAAAAGCCATATGCTTTAGTATTGAGTTTAATCTCATCGTTATTGTTCATCATAATCTATTCAATCCCCCAAAGTTCTTTGGCTTCTTCTTCTTCAATACTGCATCTTCGGCATATCTTCTCGCCTTTAAGTGAGGTAAACGGCATTCCGCACTCATTACAAGACTTAACATCATAGGTAATGAGTCGCTGCACTTCTGATTCAAAAAACTCTTTCATGTTGTACGATGGTGAAAGTGTAATAGCATTAGGCTCACACACATCATGACAGAGATGACAGCGAATACACATAAATGGATCAAAATCTATTTTTGAGTTCTTCATATCGGAACTCAGTGCCCCTGTAGGGCAAATTCGGTAACACATCTGACACGCTGTACATGTAGATTCGTCAAGAAGCTTTTGTGAGGTAAAACTTAACGCATTGGCATCGACGACATGGTATATCTCTGGCTTCGTAGCACGTTTAAGTGCCGTAAAAAGTAATTTTCTCTTATCGTTCAACTCTTTTTGACGCACTTTAGCGATATTGACATCATGAATGCTATGCTCTACAAACTCATCCATCGCAATCTCAACATCACGGTCAAAATCTCTTCTGGCTTTGCCTACATTATTCAGTGTAAAGGTCTGAAAAAAGTCCCGTCGACTACTGTCCCTCTTAAGGCTCTCATCTTCATAAGCGACATCTGCCATTACCACTTTCGCACTGCTGAGCATCGCCTCTAAAACGTAATTTGCCTCATAAGCATTTTTTTCAATTTGCACTTTACATGTAAATGCAATACTGCAGCTATCACAATGTCCCATATCAAGAGTAATACCACTCTTAAGTGATGCTAATGCAATAATATGCTCTACATTTAAAACCGAGATACACGGCAGATTTTTTTGACATGAGATTAGCGATTCCGGCTCTGCTGCAAATTCAAAGAAGAACTCGGTAGAGCTAAAATTGTCAAGCTTTAGTGCTTCTGTTGGACAGACACCGACGCACCCACCACACCCAATACAAGAGAAAAGGTTAATAGCAGGCAGTGATTCAGGAGCTACCTTAATAGCCTCAACAGGACAGATTACTTCACATAAATTACACTCACTGAATTTTGATATGGATCGGACACACGATGCGCTGTTTAAAGAGAGTCCTGCCATTATTGAAGTGGAGTTCCTTGGGTTAAATGCTCATTGTCACTCAACATAAACTCTAATGTCGTTTGAGCAATGTCATAATAGTATGGTGTTCGTGCTTCATATTTCATATTAATTAAATACAAGGGTGCCCACTGAAGCAGATGCTTATTTAAAAACTCTTTTTGCACATTTTTCAATTCATCAATTGCACTTAAATCATCTTCTTCTTGCGCTTTAATTTGAGCTTCACACAGATGATGCATAAATTCAAGTTCCACACCGATGTGATCTGATGAGACAACACGCGCCGCTTCATAGTCAACCATAAAGTCATAGGCACTGTAAATATCAGTCACCGGGTTTGCCCCACCCGTTTCAATCATCTGATCATCTCGCGTGTAAAAGGTCTCGTACGGAATGAGATGCAGTAGCGAGAGGTTAGAAAAATCGGGATTAATATGTTCATTTAACAGTACACTGTTTTCTAGAGTATTAGCTTCATTCCACTCTTTAAAGGTTGGGAAAAAATCTAAAATGTTCTCATCACTTTTAATTTGCTCTAAAAGTTCAGGGTCACTCTCTTGCATTAATACTCTAGAGAGCAGTGCATAAATATTACTTCGTGCTTGTGTTTGATCCATAAAAAATTGTCCTAAAAAAAGTTGCTTTGATTAATAAGATTGTAGCCAAGCAAGCTTGGAGTACGATAAAGAATGCTTTGTAGTGTAATGTAACGATTAATATCTATAATTTAAATCATGTCGTAAATATCTTTTCGATTGCCTACTTTGACAATATATCTAAAAAGATATATTAAATACAAAGGTTTTCTCAATGGATGAATCCATTGCTAAAGAGCTTGAATCGGTATCTGTAGCGATGCATAAATCACAAAGAGAGATCGTAGAGACGTTTACTTTGACCACACGGACAGTGTCGTAGCCGATAGTGTTACAAGAGCGATTAAAGACGGTAGTATGAAGGTACTTAATAGTGCTGATATTTATGAAGAATTTTACACCGCCGGAGAGAACACTAATTGTAAAAAAGCTCCACTATAGCAATTAGCTATCATTTGCAAGAGGGTTTTGTTAGACGTGATAAATCGGTTGAATCACAGAAGCGGTAGTTTTCTTAAATGAAATAACTAGCTTGAGGGTCAGTCAGATTGTTACACTATAAGCTTGAGTGGCGACAAGATCAGTGTAGAACTAAATCGTATTTTACGAGGTTAAGTTACGTGTAGCTAATTGCTGAAAATCACGCAGGAGAAACCCTGCGCTAACGAGCTCTTAAAAAATTCATTATAAGGCTCACATATGTATTCTATCGGATTAGATATTTCTAAGTCAACAGTTAATGTGCATATTCCCATAACATCCTTAGATATTGAAATAGAAAATAGCCTCAAATCATTTAAAGAACTTTATAGTAAACTTAAAAAGCTATAGCTCAAAGAAATAAAAGTGACAAGATTGATGCTAAAGTCCTTTCCAAAGCACTTGTACTTGCAAGAGAAGATGAGATTGCAATTACAACTATTAACAACTTAGCAGAAGAGATCAAAGAGCTTATGACTTACTATAAGCTTAAAATGAAACAGCGTGTGCAACTCTCTAACCATTTAGAATCTCTTGAAGCAAAACAAGGGAGTCAAGCACTGATAAGAAGGCTTAAATTCGAAATTAAAACTTTAAAAAGTGTTGAAGAAATTATCATGAATGATATGCTTGAACTGATTACACAAGATTTAGCACTTCAAAAAAAGTAGGATTCTATAATCTCTATAGATGGTATTGGAAAAGTTGCTGCTGTTACTTTGTTGCATATGTTTATTCACTATCTAAACAGCAATCAAAGACAAATTATTTCACTAGCAGGACTTGATCCAATAATCAGAGAATCAGGAACGTCGATTAAAGGTAAAAGTAGGATTTCTAAAGCTGGAGCTAAAATATACCGTGGTTCACTTTTTATGGCTAGCATGGTAGCAACCAGACACAATGCACAAATGAAAGTATTTTATGAAAGACTAAAAAACATACAACAGTTGCTCAAATTGCTGTGATGAGAAAATTAATTGTGATCGCACACTCTTTGTATAACAGTGAAGAACTGTATGATAAAACAAAGTTTACAACTACTGCAGGCATAGCTCAAGATGATTGATTTATAACGCTATTTACTGAAGTAGTAATTTGATTTAATTATTTAAAGAAATATTAATAGTTTTAGCAGATTTTAAGGTGGCGACTCGTATTTGTTATGCATCTTTATCCGACCAAACTGCAAACTCATTACCGTTAGGGTCAGTAAAATGAAATCTACTACCGCCTGGAAATGAAAATATTGGTTCAATAATATTTCCACCTGCATTTTCTATTTTTGATTGTGTAGCTTTTAAATCATTACTGTAAAAAACAATTAAAGCACTTCCGTTCGTTGTTGATGAAGATAAATCAGATTTATAAAATCCTCCATCTAACCCCTCATTTGAAAACGCTATATATTCAGTCCCATAATCTGCAAATGACCAATTAAAAACTTTAGTAAAAAAAGTTTTAGTAGCTTGAAAGTCTTTAGCTGGCAATTCTACATAGTTAATTTTTTCATGTATATTCATTTTATTTTGCCTTTTATAATCTCTTCTTGTCCAAAAGATTCTATCAATTCTAACATTTTATTGAAACTACTATTGCTCAACTCTAAAAGTTCAGCTTTATTTTTAGGTCTTGGCATTTTTCATCCTTTAATATTTTTGATATTCTTTATATGTTTTTTTATTAAGATTTTTTAAACATTGATCAATTTCACTGGGTGGTTGATTATGACAGTTGTGTTTTGCACTATTTTGTCCACCTTCATACCAAGCTTTAGTGCTACATCCAGTGAGATAACTCATAAAAAAAGTCAGTAAAATAAATGCTATTATTTTTTTTGTTTCCAATTTAATATACTCCTGTATTTATAATCTATATTTTAGTCCAAGCAACATAACGGTTGAAGATAGCCAAAAAATTGCCGCTAGGTAATTTATTGGCTACTCTGTTTTGTTATACTTTGCTAATGATTTTCAAGAAGTCTTTTCCCATGAACTACTGCTACTAATAAAATATCTTGCTGATTTAGCTTATATATGAGTCTGTAACTGTAAACAAAAATTTCTCGAATTGTTGTGTCATTGAATTCAGGAACTTTTCGACCTAGTTCTGAAAATTCTTGCAATATTTCTGCTTTTTCAAAAAATTTTGAAACTACTGATTTTGCATAGGTTGGGGAATCTTTTTCTATATAAGTGGCGATTGACTCAATATCTTCAAGAGCCTCTTCTGACCACTTTAGTGTGAAAGCCATTTAGCCATTCTTTGTTTTGCATCTTGATGTGATGAGACTTCACCATTTTCAGCACGGCTTATTCCATTGTTAATTTTTTCTACAACATAAAGATGATATTGAATATCTTCATAAGTACAGTTGTCGGGAAGATTTTGAATCATCTTTTGCGCTTCTTGTTTTACGGCAACCATGAACTCTCCTTTTTTTGTTTATATTATAACATATCTTATTTTTTTGAGTATACCGGGGGCGCGGGTGAGTGACTGCCATTTTCAAATCTTTAGGTTTTCAAATGGTTGTTCGCTCCTCCCGCTTGTTGTCTGATGCAACGCATCAGGCGACCAGTGGGTGTTCAACCCGCGCCCCCGTTGTACGTTTCCGCTCCGCGGGAACGTACAACGTTTGAGGAGAGCAATATTT
>CAYZUN010000062.1:0-13475 GCA_964481625.1 uncultured Sulfurimonas sp. | reverse complement strand
TTTCTTTCTTTAACCTTTTTATTGGGAAATAATGTTAACTTTTATATTGAATTTTGTATTAAGGTTACATTTACTCTTCATTCATTATATATATTTATAGTTCTACATAACAGATTTTACAGTATGCATATAAAGCATACTCTATATAAAGGAGATACATTAATGGGATTATATGATCGTGATTATGCAAGAGAGAGTGAGCATGTACAGTATGGAACTGTACGCTCAGAGTCTCAAACCGTTGCATTTGTAAAAGAGACTTACAAGTTATTTGCTGCTTCAATGATGGCGGGTGCAGTAGGTGCTTATGTTGGTGTTCCAATGGCAGCCGCTATACATTCTATAATTTGGCCTCTGTTTTTTCTAGAGATTGGTCTACTAATTGCGCTTCATTTTGTAAAACACAAGCCGGGTATTAACTTAGCCGTTATGTTTGCGTTTACATTTATGACAGGTATTACCTTAGCTCCACTTTTAGCGATGACGCTATCAATGAATGGTGGCGGTGCTATTATTGGCAATGCATTTGCTATGACTTCAGTTATTTTTGCAGGAATGAGTTTCTTCGCTATCAAAACAACTAAAGACTTTACAGGCTATGGTAAACCTTTATTGATTGCACTCGTTGTAGTCATTGTTGGTTCACTTTTAAATATGTTCTTTTTACAAAGTCCAATAGTTCATATTATGATTCAGGGAGCAATTGTTATGCTCTTTAGTGTATTGGTTGTTTATGATACTCAAAACATTATTCGTGGAGCTTACGAAACAGCAATAGATGGTGCAGTTGCACTCTATTTAGATTTTTTAAATATCTTTACTGCACTACTACAGCTATTTGGGATCTTTGGAAACAACAACGATTAACCATCTATCGCCCGAACTCTTTCGGGTGATAGATGCTAACTTAAACCGTCTTAAAGAGGGTATTCGTGTGATTGAAGATATTGCACGCTACTCTTTTAACAACAAGCCGCTTGCCACAAAACTCAAATCACTTCGCCATCAAAGTAAAATTAACGACTTAGCGTCGCTTCTTAGTTCACGTGACAGTGTTAATGATGTACTGCGTCCTACAATGAAAAGTGAAATGAACCGTAGCGATATTAAAAGCATCATTATTGCAAACTACAAGCGTGGTCAAGAATCAACGCGTGTTTTAGAAGAGATGTATAAGATTATTGACCCTGAGCTTTCAGAGAACTTTAAAACCATACGGTATGAACTTTATGCGTTAGAGAAAGAGCATATTCTTAGTTTTGAATAAAAAGCACCTCAAACTCTAAATAGTCGTGCGGATACTCTCGCATAAGTTTTTTGGTTTGCTTGAAGTCTAACACACGGCGTCCACCGCTCACTCCACTTTTTTTGATATAGCGAAACATCTCTCTTGGCGTTTGAAACTTTAGTGAGTATTCTACAATCTCATACTTAGCATCAAAATAGTGTTTAGCTATTGTTCTTATCTCATCGGAACATCGTAAGATGGGATCTAAATCAGCACACTCGTAGATACTCTTAAATGTTTTACATGTAAATATTGCTAATGAGACGGGAGCATTGAATTGACTAATTTGATGGAGTACCCTATCTAGGTCTTCTGCCCACTGCAGTGCCGAAGCCGATATAACTCTATCAAAATTTATATCTAACTGCTGCAAAGTTGTAACGTCATTAAAATCCGCTAATTTACATGTAATATAGTCTGTTTTTGGATGATGTTCAAGCATCGAAGCTGAAAAATCTAGTGCGGTGAAATTCTCTAGCTCCCAATCAATAGTTTTAATAATCGTACCACTTCCACAACCAATATCAAGAATATTCTTAGGGGCGTTACTAATTGATGCAACAAGCTTCTGCGCGACCTGTTGCTGAATGATGTTATAGCGTTTATACTCTGACGCAAAACGTGAAAACTCTTGCTTCACTCTCATTGTTTACGATTCAGTAAAAGTGAGACGATAAAGATTACTAAAATACACAGCACAATGGTTGCTCCGCTAGGCAGTGCAAAGTAATAAGAAAGTACCATTCCCGTAATTACTGAAACAAGAGAAAAGCCAAGTGCCAGCCAAATGGTTGCTGCAAAACCTCTTTTATATTGCAGTGCCGAAACTGTCGGAATTACCATAAGCGCTCCAATTAACAATGTCCCAACTACTCGAATAGAGAGTGCAATAGTAATGGCAATAATCGTAATAAGCAAAAAGTTAAAGAACATCACATTAATGCCACTGACTTTGGCAACCTCTTCATCAAAGGCAATAAAATAGAACTCTTTATAAAATCCAACTAAAAGAGCAAGGGCTACAATACCCACGCTACCCATTAGCCAAAGTTCTTCGGAGGTAACTG
Organism: uncultured Sulfurimonas sp.; assembly: GCA_964481625.1. Lineage (GTDB taxonomy): Bacteria > Campylobacterota > Campylobacteria > Campylobacterales > Sulfurimonadaceae > QNZR01. Next base: position 11,120 of record CAYZUN010000062.1, on the reverse strand, counting down.
AGAGAATTGATCCAAATAGATAACTAAAAAGTGATGTGTTAAAAGCGCCTGCGAGTGAGACAATCAAAATGGCAAGTGCTAGAGAACCAGAGAGAAAAATTGCTAAAATAGAGTCTGAATAAATATTAAAGTACGATCGCAGATATTCAATGCACCATGCACTCAGTAGTGCCACTACCACCGCTACTGCAATGGGTGACGCTCCCGCAACCAATCCAATAGCAACACCGACAAGGGCTGAGTGTGCCAATGTCTCCGTAATTAGCGAATAACGCTTAATTACTACAAAAGAGCCTCCAACTGAAGCTATAATGGCAATAATAATACCCGCTAAAAAAGCTCTTTGCATAAAATCATATTCAAACATCTCCATATACTTACCTTAATGATGGTGATGATGGTTATAAATCAGATGGGCATCAATACCGTAAAGCTTGCTCATATCATCACAACTAATCGCCTCTTTGGGATTATTACATGTAAATATGGTCTGGTTTACCGTAAAGAGCCTGCCAATATCATCAACAATGACACCTACATCGTGCGTTACAAAAATAATCGTAATCTTCTCATTTTGATTAAGTCCTCGCAAGAGTGTATAAAACCGATTTTGAGATGCCATGTCAACGCCGGTGTTAGGTTCATCTAAAATAAGTACCTCAGGTTCTGATGCTAATGCACGCGCTATCATAACCCGTTGCCGCTGTCCACCTGAAAGTGTTCCAATAAGTTTATCTTTTAAATCAAGAACATCCATCTTAGCCATCGCTTCATTAACAGTACCTCGATCGTCGTCACTCTCAAAACCAAAAAAACCGCGTTTTGAAGTACGTCCCATCTTGACGACTTCCAAAACGGTTGCAGGAAACATTGCATCAATCTGTGTCACACGCTGAGGGACATAACCAATTTTATTCCACGACTTAAATGATTTCTGATTAATTCCAAATAGTTTTATGTCACCGGAAGTCGGCTTTTGAAGTCCTAAAAGCATACGCACTAATGTGGTTTTTCCTCCGCCGTTGGGACCAATAAAAGCAACATAATCACCTCTAAATATTTTTATAGAGGCATTTTCAATTATAGACTGACCTCCAATGCAAAGGGCTAAGTTATTTGTCTCAAAAATAGGAACATCAAATGTCATTCACACACCAATGCCTGTGACAGTTTCTCAAGATTTTCACGCATTATACGGACATAACTCTTTTTTGAAGCTGCTTCTAAACGTGAAATATTTGCCAGAGGATGCAGTGTTGCTACCGTAGTATTAGCTTCATTTGCAACCGTTTGCATCAGTCTGTCACTACTAAAGGGTTCAAAGAAAACCGTACTGATATTATGTTCATGCACAGCATCTATTAAAGTTTTCATACTCTGTGCACTCGGCAGCGCATCTGTTGAAAACCCACTCAATGATTTGACATGAAATCCATAGGCACTGCTTAAATATCCAAAAGCATTATGATTCACAATGATTAAATCTTTTTTACATGTAGATAGTGTTTGTGCATACTCTCTTTTGAGTTGTTCTAACTGTTCAATATAAACTTTTAGATTTTTCTCAAAAAACAGTTGCGATTTTGGATCTATTTTAGAAAGTTCTTTAGCAATAACGTTTGCTGATGCAATCATATTGTCAATATTAAGCCAATAGTGCGGATCATAATGAGCATTATTACAATTTTCATGATGCTGTTCAACATCATCTGCACGTAGTTCATTCAATGTTACATACGCACTCATATCAATACTATTATTATGTTCCAACGCATCTGTCCATGGTTCAAGACTACTGCCGCTAAAGATAAACACTTTACTCTTTTGCAACGCCACCCTATCTTTAGGTGTCGGCTCAAAAGTGTGAATATCGACACCAAAAGGAATTAACATCAATACATCGGCTCGCTCTTTTGCAACATTTTTTGCAATATCATAGAGTGGAAATGTTGAGACAGTAAGCGAAAGAGCATTCTGATCTTTTTTTGATGTTGGGATAACAAAAGGAGCGACAAACAGAAGTAAAATAAGCAACATAAGCCCTAGTGTCATCATCAATTTATTCAATATAGTGTCCTAAAATAGTCTTTTTAAAATTATACCTTAAATGCCTTAATAATATAACAAAGTTTTTTCTGCTATAATTCGCCACTTTTTATATATTCAAAGGATCCTAAATTATGACAGGCTTTTTGCTAATTGCGCAGATTGTTTTAGTAGTCGTCTTAACTATTGCCGTACTACTTCAAAAAAGCTCGAGTATTGGTTTAGGTGCATACAGTGGTTCAAATGAATCAGTATTTGGAGCAAAAGGACCGGGCAGTTTTTTAGCTAAAACAACATTTTTCCTCGGTTTCTTGTTTGTAGCCAACACTATTGCACTGGGCTATTACTATGGACAAGATAATACTAAATCAGTTGTTGACTCGATGATAGAGAGTACTCATGTTGCTGCGCCAAGCGTACCATTAACTTTAGACGAGGTGTCTTCGGTTCCAGTTACCGTTGAAGCACCTTCAGTTCCAGTTACCGTTGAAGCACCTTCAGTTCCAGTTGCTGCTGAAGCGCCTGTAACTACTAAAACTCCAGTTTCTGACACTAACAATACTCACTAAACAGATACAAGCTTCTTGCTTGTATTTTAGCTTTTTATTTTGTGATTAAAACATTTCTTGCTACAATTCATAAACCATTTATCTATATAAATACAAAAGAGGTTCTATGTTAAACGAAATATACAGCGAATGTGAATTAAATATGCAATCTTCAATTGAGCATATGACACATGAGTTTAAATCACTCCGTACTGGAAAAGTACTGGTAAGTATTTTAGATACTGTTATGGTAGAGTACTACGGTACACCGACACCGTTGGCACAAGTTGCTACGATACTCACTACTGATGCAACAACGATTACTGTCTCTCCTTGGGAAAAAAACATTCTTAGTGATGTTGAGAGTGCTATTTCTCGTGCAAATATTGGAGTTAATCCAAATAATGACGGTGAACAAGTAAAGCTATTTTTTCCTCCAATGACTGTTGAGCAACGTGAAGAGAGTGTAAAAAAAATGAAAGGTATGGGAGAAAACGCTAAAGTTTCAATCCGTAATGACCGTAAAAAATCGAATGATAAGATTAAATTACTAGAGAAGGACAAAGAGATAACTCAAGATGAGTCAAAAGCGGCTCAAGATAAAATTCAAAAAACAACTGACAACTTCATTGCAAATCTTGAGAACATTCTTAAAGAAAAAGAACAGTCAATTATGACGGTTTAATTATGAATGTCAAACAGATTTATATGGATGCTGACGCTCTTTTACAAGGGCACTTTAAATTGAGTTCAGGCAACCACTCCCAATTTTATCTGCAATCAGCAAAAGTACTAGAGGATCCGCGTACTGCTGCAAAACTCGCTAGAGCGCTCGCAGCACAGATTAAAGAAAATGGTGTTGAAGTTGATACTATCTGTGCTCCTGCTCTGGGTGGTTTAATTGCAGGTTATGCTCTTGCTTCAGCTCTAGGTGTCCGTTACATTTTTGCAGAGCGTGTTGAAGGAAAAATGAGCATTCGTCGCGGTTTCGAAGTCTTTAGAGGTGAAAAAGTTCTTGTGTGTGAAGATATTATTACAACCGGCGGTTCTGCTATGGAAGCTGCCGCAGTTGTTGAGAGTCTTGGCGGAGAGATTGTCGCATTTGCCGCACTTGCTAACCGTGGGTTTTGTCAACGCAAAGGGAGCAGTATTAAGCAAAGAAGCAACTGTAAACTTCCTCAAAACAAACCTCTCTTTGCACTGGCTGACTTTGATTTTAAGATGTATACACCCGATGATTGTCCATTATGCAAAGATGGTTCTCTTGCCATCAAGCCCGGTTCAAGAGGGAATTAATCGATGAGCAAAGATTTTAAACTTGATATGGAGCATCTGCAAAAAGTACAGCGTACGATTCGTAAAGCCGGTAATATTTTTCCTGATGAAAAAGAACTTATTGACACACTAGAAGAGGAAATAATCAAAGTACAAGATGATCACTCTTTTAACAGTTATTACAATATGGCAAACTATCTTAAGCAACGTCTTAAAGAGGTAAATCAACACTTAGAGACGTCTCAATCAGGAATCATTCAGGCATTGGAAGATTTGACATGGTCTATTAACTATCTTAAGTGGCTAGTCACTCAAGCGAAAAAAGAGCAGGTGTAATATGTCTTATATCCCCATCATGGAACAAGTGGAAAAATTGCCCCCACTTCCAGAGTCAGTCCAAAAACTTGAATCCTTATTTTCCCAAAATGATTATCCTGATATTAATGCTATTGTTGCAATTATCGAGAGTGATCCGGCACTCACAACTAATATCTTGGCCAATGCTAACTCTCCGTTGTACAGTTTTTCAAAACAGATTATCTCCATTCTTCAGGCTACAACACTTTTTGGAGCGGCAACCATTCGAGCCATGGCACTTAAATCAGCTATGGAGCAGAGCTTTAAGATTGACATGTCAACCTACAGTATTACTAATGCCACCTTTGCAAAAATTTGTACCATACAGAGTACTTTTGTTTTTCAATGGTACATGGGAATTGATGTTGAAAAAGCAAAGCTTCTTGTTCCAATGGCATTTTTAATGGAAACCGGTGCCATTTTAATCTCAAAGAATATTCTAGAACATAATAATAAAGAAGCTTTTTTAGAAGACTTGAACACCTATAAAGAGATTAGAGTAGCGGAAAATATACATGTAAATATGAGTACCGCTCAAGTCAATGCCCTTCTTTTTGAACATTGGCATTTTGAGAATCTCTTTATTGAGTGCATGCAGGCATTAGACGGAGAAGCTGAAACTTCTTCTGTAGTTGAAGAACTCTCTTTAGCACTACGAGCTGTCAGGATGGTTGTAAACCTAAAAGAGCAGTTCAATGAAACGTCCATAAAGCGTGCTGTTAAACTTCTCGAGTCGTATCATGCTAATGATAATGGCGAAAAATTTATTACCGTTGCTGCGCGAATTCAGAAAAAATTTGACTCACTTTAACTGACATTGCATCGTCGCGTCAACAATAATTTTTGCCACCTCCTTCTTACTATTGATTATTGTTGATATACGACACTCTGAGAGATACTCTTTTTCACTTTGACTTCTCACTTCAACAACCAAATTAACATTTTTCGTGTATTGTGAGATTGCTTCACAAATAAGCCGCTTCTTTTCAAGATTATCTACGGCAATAATAACTGTTGCAGCATCTTCAACATGCAGGGCATCAAGCATTATTTTTTTAGAGAGATCTCCATAATAGGCCTCTTTAGAGTCACTTACCGCCCATTTAAGCTGTTTAAGATTATTATCGACAACAAGATAAGGTATCGCTCTTTTTTCCAATTTTTCAGCTATAAACCTGCCGCTTCTGCCGTAACCGCACAAAACCACATGATTGATACGCCGTTGCAGTGCATCAAAGTCATTCTCAAATACCTTTTCTTTAAAAACATAAATGACGATTTCATTGACTCTAGAGATTAGAAAGGGTGTGATTATCATTGAGACTGCGACCATCAATATCAAGGTTTGAATTAAATCATTTTCAAGCAGATCATAACTGCTAGCCACCGCAAAAATTGCAAAAGAAAACTCTCCAATCTGTGAGATTGCCAAGGCACTTTTGAGCGACGTATCTCGAGGAGATGTCATAATTAAAGAGAAAAATATGACGACTGCTTTGATGATGAAAACCAACAGTAAAAGCGTAAGAATTGTTCCAATATGAGAGAAAAAATAACTCAAATCAATCTTCATTCCCACTGTTACAAAAAAAGCACCTAAAAGTAGATCTTTAAAAGGGGCTATATCGGCTTCAACTTTATGGTGATACCGTGTCTCAGCGATAATCATTCCCGCAACAAATGCACCAAGAGAGTAGGTAAATCCCATGCTGTGTCCAAAAAGTGACGCGCCAATGACAATAACAAGAACCGATCCCATAAACAACTCTTCAACACCACTTTCAGCCGAAAACCGCAACATCCATGTCATCATACGTTTACCTAGAACAAATAGCAATCCTATAACTACAATAGCACTTAAAAAGGTCTCGAGTAAAACCATCTCAATCGCAATATCTTCAGATGTTAAAAATCCCAAAAATAGAAGGATCGGGATAACTGCCAAATCCTGAAAAATCAAGATTCCAACTGAACGCTGACCATAAGGAAGATGGATCTCTTTGGAGTTCTTTAAGTGTGTCAGTACCACTGCAGTTGATGAAAGAGAGAGTGCTAAGGCGATAATAATTGATGGCATGGTATCAATATTTAAAAGATAGTGTGATATAAGATAAAATAAAATAGTGGTAATCCCAACTTGAAGCGAACCGCTAAGAAAGACCTCTTTGCGCATACTGTTCATCTTTGCAAGCGAGATCTCAAGGCCAATAGTAAACATCAAAAAGACAATACCAAACTCACCGACAAGCTCTAATACATGAGAATCTGTCATATGATGCAGATCAAAAGCATAGACTAAAACAGTTCCGGTAATGATGTAACCGATAATTTGAGAAATTCCCATCTTTTTTAATACAAGATTAATAACAACAGAGATAGCAAGTGTAAATAATCCGTAGTATAGTACTAAATCCATAATATCTTTTCATTTCTAGTTTTTATAAGCCTCGGTAGTATATAATAAAGTCTTTAAATATGCCATGCAATAGAGAAGGAAAAAACAGATGACCAAGTATATTTTTGTTACCGGAGGGGTACTCAGTTCGCTAGGAAAAGGAATTACCGCAGCGAGCGTTGGTACTCTTTTAAAACATTCCGGGAAGAATGTTGGTATGCTTAAAATCGATCCTTATATCAATGTTGACCCTGGAACGATGAGCCCCTTAGAGCATGGTGAAGTATTTGTTACTGAAGATGGTGCAGAGACTGATCTTGATATTGGTAATTATGAGCGGTTTTTAGACACCTCATTTCTTAAAAGCAGTAACTTTACAACAGGTCAAGTCTATAGCTCAGTAATAGAAAGGGAACGCGCGGGTGGTTATCTTGGTCAGACCATTCAAGTTGTTCCTCATATTGTCGGTGAAATTGTCAGTCGTATTAAAAAAGCGGGTGAAGGCCACGACATACTTGTTGTTGAACTAGGAGGAACCGTTGGTGATATTGAGGGACTTCCTTTTATGGAAGCGATTCGTCAGATGAAACATGATGACGACGTAGCGGGAACCTTCTTTATACATGTAACCCTCATTCCCTACATTAAAGCAGCGGGTGAGCACAAAAGCAAACCAACACAACACTCTGTCCAAGAACTTCGCCGTATCGGTATTACACCACAGATGATTATTGCACGTTCCGAAGATTCTCTGCCAAAAACGTTTCGAAAAAAGCTGGCGATGAGTTGTGATGTTTCTCAAGACAGTGTTATCTTAGCACTTGATGCGCCAACCATTTATGCTGTGCCCATAAGCTTCTTACAACAGAACATTTTAACGCCTATTGCCAAAGAGTTGGATTTAGGTGACTTACAACCGGACATGACACAGTGGGATTCTCTGGTAAAAAAAATTGTCGCTCCAAGCGAACGCATTGTTATTGGTTTTGTCGGAAAGTATCTTGAACTTAAAGAGTCATATAAATCACTCACTGAAGCGCTTATTCATGCCGGTGCGCACCTTGATACCAGAGTTGATATCTCTTGGATCGACAGTGAAGAGGTTGAGAGTAAAAGCGCTGAGGCACTGCTAGGTGATTGTGATGCCATCTTAGTAGCTGGTGGTTTTGGTTCACGTGGCATAGAAGGGAAAATTCAAACTATTGAATATGCCCGCGTCAACAAACTACCTTATCTTGGAATCTGTCTGGGGATGCAGTTAACATTAGTGGAGTATGCCCGAAATGTTTTAGGGCTTAAAGATGCAAATTCTATTGAGTTTGATCCTGATACTACCAATCCACTCATCTACCTCATTGATAACTTCATCAATCAATCGGGACAGACGCAACTGCGTACTCACGACTCACCCATGGGCGGAACACTGCGTCTTGGTGAATATCCATGCGATACTAAAGAGGGCTCACACCTGCGTGCCGCTTATAATAAGACTACCATTTATGAACGCCATCGTCACCGATATGAGGCAAATCCTGAGTATCGTGATGCGTTAGAGCGTGCCGGTATGATAATTACCGGTGAATCGAATGGTCTTATTGAAGCAGTTGAAGTTCAAGATCATCCTTGGTTTTTAGGCGTACAGTTTCACCCGGAATTCACCTCAAGACTCCAAACACCAAGTCCTGCAATTTTAGCCTTTGTTGATGCGACATTAAAACATGTCAAAAACACTTAATTTACCCCGTATTGATAAAAGAGCACTGACTGAACTTCTTAACAAACGTTTCAACGGTATTTTTAAAAAGCTGAGTGATATACCCGATCCTTCCCTGCTTTTAAATAGCAACAAAGCAGCCGCTCGGGTGGCTCAGGCTATCAAATCCGGTGAAAAAATTGCATTAGTAGGTGACTATGATGTTGACGGCGTTACTTCAAGTGCGCTGACAGCTCTCTTTTTTCAAGCTATTAACTACCCGCTTAGTGTGACTATTCCTAATCGATTTCGTGATGGTTATGGCATCTCTGCCGCCGTTCTTGAACGTATTGATGCCGATCTTATTATTACCGTCGATAATGGCATTAACGCCATTGAAGCAGCCGCACTTTGTAAAAAGCGTGGTATTGATCTCATTATTACCGATCACCATACACCCTCAACTGTTTTACCTGATGCCTATGCCATAGTCAATCCTAAACTGCCGGGGTGTCCTTATCCGTTTAAAGAGATATGCGGTGCTCAAGTCGCTTGGCTTTTTATGGCAATGATTAAACGAGAATTGAATGTTGATGTTAATATGGGTCAATTTTTGGATCTATTGGCTCTGGCTATTATTGCTGATGTTATGCCCTTGACTGATATTAACAGAGCAATGGTAATATCAGGTCTAAAACAACTGAAGCAAAGTTCACGTCCCTCATCTATCATTATTAATGAGTTTCTCAGCAAATCGTACATCTCGTCTGAAGATATCGCTTTCCAAATTGCACCGCGACTTAACTCAGCGGGACGACTTGAGGATGCTTCTATTGCACTTAACTTTCTTATTGCACCGACACAAGAAGAGGCCTACAGTTATTTTGAAGAGCTCAATAAACTCAACCTACGACGTAAAAGTACCGAAGCTGATGTCACTGATGAAGCTCTTTTACATGTAAATGAAAACGATGCAATTATTGTCGTTGCCGGTGAGGGCTGGAATGAGGGTGTTGTAGGCATTGTTGCAGCACGCTTGACACAAAAATTTGAAAAACCTGCCATTGCTCTTAGTATCTCCAATGGCATTGCAAAAGGGAGTGCACGCAGTGTCGGCAGTGTTAATATCTACGAGCTCATAAAAGCAAACGAACATCTGTTAGAAAAATTTGGTGGGCACATGATGGCAGCAGGTCTGTCGCTCACTACCGAGAACCTTGATGCATTTAAGATAGCCATTAACCAGTCTGCCTCAAAACTCAACCCCGCATTGTTTCATAGCAATGAAGAGATCATCGGTGAGCTTAATGGCGCTGATATTGATTTTGAACTACTTGATATTTTGAAACACTTTGAACCTTATGGTGAGGGAAACATTCGTCCTAAATTTATTGTTACTGATGCAGAAGTTCGCGACATAAAATACTTTGGAACCCAGAAAGATCACTCACGTCTCTCGCTGTATTTTGCTCCAAATGAGCAAAAACTACACCAAATATTAGCATTTCGTCAAAAAATATCGGTTCCAATAAATCGGAAAATAACCTGCTCCTATACAATAAATCGTAACGAATATGGTGAAAATGTGTCAATCCAGATGATTATCGTACGAATTTACTAATATTTTTATCAACACAAGGAAAAATTTAGATTCACGCTGTAAAATGGTAAATTATTAACGTAAAGTAAGGATGGTAAGATGAATAAAGATACATTACTAGACGAAGTTCTTTTAGACATGCAAAAGCATGAAGGTAAAATGACACGCCGTGACGCTATGAAATTCTTAGCAGTATCACCAGTTGCTGCTGGTGTTTTAGCAAGTACAGGAACTACTACAGAGGCTAAAGCATCGAATGCAACAGGAAAAATTGTTATTGTTGGCGGAGGAATTTCCGGAATGGCAACCGCTGCGAGACTAAGCAGGACGCTTTCAGATCCGGATATCACTGTAATTGAACCTGATCCAACATCCGTGTCGTATCAACCGGGACAAACTCTTGTAGGTGCCGGTGTCTGGTCAAAAGAAGATATCATATACAATAGAGATGAACACGCGCCAAGCGGTATCACGCTCATCAAAGATTCTGTAGCCTCTTTTGACCCCGATAACAATAAAGTTACCACTGCCGGTGGTCAAGAAATTGGTTATGACTATATGGTTATAGCAACAGGATTGATGCTAAATTATGGCGCTATTGAAGGTCTTGAGGGTGAAATCACCTCTTCAGGTGCAGACAATGCCGTAGTTAAAAATAAAATTGGTAAAAATGGTGTTCACTCCGTCTACTACCGCGATGGAGCAGAAGCAACCTGGAAAGGTATGCAAGAACTAATTGCTAAGGCCAAAGCACACACTGGACCTGAAAAACTACAAGCACTTTTCACACACCCAAATACACCAATTAAATGTGGTGGTGCTCCAAAGAAAATGGTCTATCTTACTCATGCACGTTTAGTTGAAGCGGGCGTACGTGATAAAGTAGAACTCGTATTTTTACCAAATGGTGGAAAGATGTTTGGTGTTCCTGAATATCATGAAGCAATCTTGCAGCAATTTAAAGATAGAGACTTTAAATGGCACTACAAGCACAACTTAGTAGCCATCGATACGGATGCCAAAATTGCTACCTTTAAACATAGCTGGACAGAAAAAGGTGAATGGGACGAAGATATTGAAGAGTTTGATACGATTACAAAATCAGAACTCGTCGATAAAAAGTATGACTTCATCCATATTACACCTCCAATGAAAGCTCCGGATGTGGTTGGAAACTCTAAAATCGGCTCCAAAAAAGGGTGGGTA
>CAYZUN010000061.1:0-13479 GCA_964481625.1 uncultured Sulfurimonas sp. | reverse complement strand
TCTAACTCTTAAAAACACCGGAAATCGAGGTTTGCCGTATTTTGTCAATTCCTGATATTTAAATGTAACTATAGTTCCGATTTTAGGTGGATTATGACGTAAGGCATCACTAAAACCACTGCCTATTTTAAATATGGTGTCATTTTTCATTTTACATGTAAATGAACCAAGCAATCCACTGTATTTTCCTTTTCCATTATTGTGTTCAATGATTTCACATTCAGCATCATGGAAGGTTTTTACTTTCAGTGCTCTGTTAGTTCGTTTTGCAATATAGGGTGCATTAGGGTCTCGGACTACTACGCCTTCACCACCTTTGGCTTCAATAGTTTTTAAAAATACATGTAAATCATGTGAACTTTTAATTTTGGTTTGAATTAAAAGTTTGAGATGACTGTTTTCATAAGGTTTTACTTTTTCAAGCCTCTGTAAAAGTGTGCCTCTAGCATTTGGAACTTCAAAAATATAGTGCGTAATCTCACTCCATTGTTTACTTGGATTTTTATCTCTGACAATGGAAGAGATATTTTCAAATTCTTTTTGCTTGCTCCAAAGCTCTCCGTCTACTTCAAAGGGAGGGTAGTTTTTGGTAAACCACTCAGGAGCATGAATAATTTTGCCGCCTCTGCTGATTAGATTTTTACCATTCCAATAGGCGCGAATACCATCAAGTTTTTCACTCATTACCCAACCGGTTATATTTTGATCGTCATAAGTTCCTAAAAGCAACAGTTGCGGTTTTTGAGCATATAGCAAAAAAGGCAGGAGTAAAACTAGAAATTTAATCATAAGTTCTTGGTTATGTATGCAATCTCATCATCACGAAGATATGGATTCATTGGCAGACTAATAATCTCTTTAGCAATCAGCTCACTCACTGGAAAATCACCTTCTTTATAATTCAAGTAGCTAAAACACTCTTGCAGATGCAGCGGCATCGGGTAGTGAACTGCCATTGGGATACCTTGAGCTTTTAAGTGCGTTTGTAAGTCGTCTCTCTTGGCAACACGAATACAATATTGTGCATAGGTTGAAGTGCACTCTGCTTGAATAAACGGTGTCACAAATTTGTCTTTAAGTGCAAGATTGTATTTTGCTGCAACCTCTTGACGCAATTTCAAATCACTTTCATAGTGTTTTAATTTTACATGTAAAACAGCAGCTTGAAGTGTGTCGAGTCGTCCACCCATACCGATATATTTATGGTGATAGCGTTTATCTTGACCATGCACCCTAAGCATTTTTAGTTTCTGTGCCAGAGCATCATCATTGGTAAAAAGGGCTCCACCGTCACCAAAACACCCTAAAGGTTTTGCGGGAAAAAAGCTGGTGCATCCAATGGTGCTTAAATTACCGCTGCGTTTGCCTTTATAGGTTGCTCCAAAACTCTGCGCCCCATCTTCAATTACATGTAAATTGTGTTTGGATGCAATGGCATTAATGGCATCCATGTCACAGGTCTGACCGTAGAGGCTAACGGGCATAATAGCTTTAGTGCGTGGCGTAATAGCTGCTTCAATTTTTGTTGCATCAATATTATAGGTTTGCGCATTAATATCTACAAAAACCGGTGTTGCCCCTAAAAAAGCGATGGTCTCAGCCGTGGCGATGAACGTGAATGGAGTAGTGATTACTTCGTCACCTGGTTTAATATCTAGTGCCATCATTGCTAAGAGTAACGCATCGGTACCCGAACTACATGTAATTGCATGAGCAGTTCTAATAAAAGCTTCTAACTGACTTTCAAGCTGCGCAATCTCTTCACCCATAATATAGTTAGATTTGTTTAAGATGGCTTGCATTGCAATGTCGATCTCATCTTTATAGCGTTGGTATTGATACTGTAGATTGGCAAAGTCTATTGTCATAAGAGTGGTTCCAATTCTTCATTTTCTAACCGATAGGTTGAGCCGTCAAAGTTATCAACGCCAACGCCTTCATCATTAAAACACAGCGTATTGCCCGCACGACTTACCCAGCCAATTTGATGCGCGGGCACACCAACCATCAGAGCATAAGGCTTGACATCTCTGTTGATAACGGCGCCTGAGCCTATAAGTGCGTATTCACCAACAGTGACACCACAAACAATAGTGGCATTGGCACCAATGGACGCGCCACGTTTTAGCACGGTTGGTTTAAACTCTTCTTTTCTAGCAATAAAGCTTCTTGGGTTAATGATATTGGTAAATACCATAGAGGGACCTAAAAAGACATCATCTTCAATAAAAATACCTTCGTAGATGGAGACATTATTTTGTACTTTAACACCGTTACCGACACTGACATTAGGCCCTACGACACAGTTTTGTCCAAAAGAGCAGTTTGTGCCTATTTGAGTATGAGATAATATATGACTAAAGTGCCAAATTTTTGTGTTTTTGCCAATAGTGACATCATCATCAACATAGCTTGATTCATGTACAAAGTAATTAGTCATTAGGTTATTACTTTCTTACAAAATGGATGGTATTCGCTTTTGAGTCCGGTAGGTTCTAAAGATCTAATGGTTGAGACGGTCTCAATGGAACCATAAGCTTCGTCAAGTCCAAAGCCGTTACCGCTTAAAATACCTTCATAGCTGGTAGTATGCAAGTCGGTAAATCCACCGCTAAACTCAATTTCTTCGCCATCAATGGTAATGCTTCGGTAAGTGCGTTGTCCTGTTTCTTTGACATTGTCCGGAATATAGTTGTAGTTGACACTTAAAAACCATCGTACGTTAGCATGTTTGAGTTGAAATGTTCCGGCATTAGTATCGGAGTGTTTGAGTGTGACGACGTTTTCTTTTACAGCACCAAAAATCCAAGTGAGCATATCAAAAAAATGTACGCCGATATTTGAAGCAATGCCCCCGGATTTGCTTTCATCGCCTTTCCAAGAAGTGAAGTACCACTTTCCGCGTGAGGTGAGATAGGTAAGATCAATGTCATAAATTTTATTGGGGTTTGTCTTAAGCTCTTGCGTGACTCTCTCTTTGAGTGCAATAATACTAGGGTGCAGTCGCAGCTGTAAAATATTGTAAACTTTTTTTCCGGTCTCTTTTTCAATAATTTTAAGCTGGTCAATATTGTGTGGATTGAGTACCAAAGGCTTTTCACAGATAGCGTCAGCGCCATTTTTTAATGCTGCGCGGATATGAGCATCGTGTAGATAGTTTGGTGAGGTAATAGCAACATATTCAATACGCTTGTCGTGCTCGCGGTGCCATTTGTCCATAAAACGCTCAAAACGTTCAAATTCGGTAAAAAAAGAGGTTTGTGGAAAATAGGAATCAATGATGCCCACGCTGTCATTTTTATCACATGCGGCAACCAACTCATTACCCGTTTCTTTAATGGCTTTCATATGCCGTGGTGCGATATAACCCGCGGCTCCAATGAGTGCAAATCGTTTCATACAGATACTTTTTTATTTATTTTAACATAGAATAGTTAAGCCGGCAGTGATAAAATGAAAACGGCACCGACATCACTATTTTTGGCACTCAAACTTCCTTGGCAGTGCTCTTCAATAATTATTTTTGACATGTATAGTCCTAATCCGGTACCATTTTTAATTTCTTTGGTTGAAAAATAGGGTTCAAAAATTTTATCAATGACGTCCTCTTTAATACCACCGGCATTATCTGAGATGGTGATGGTAAAGGACTCTTTAACTTCAAAGGAGTCAATAGTGATGTATTTTTTGGTTTGAGATTCCTCAAAGGCATCAACAGCATTAGCAATGAGATTGATGAGGACTTGCAGTAGCTCATTTTGAAAACTTTTTATGGGAGTTTTTAGGTTAAGGTCAAGCGTTAATTCAACGGCATGAGTTGTTATTGAACTCTCCAATACATCAATAGCCTTATGAATAACGTCATCTAAAATAACACTGTTTCTCTCTTTGTCAGGTCTAAAAAAGTTTCTGAAGTCGTCAATGGTTTCAGAGAGCATATTGACATGCGAATTGATGCTGCTGAGTTTTTGGTTTAGAAGATCATGACTAATGGGTTCGCCTAGCATGGTTGAGAGTTTAAGGTTTTGAGTAATGGCACCAATAGTCGCAAGCGGCTGTCTCCATTGATGAGCAATCATGCTGATCATCTCACCCATCTGAGCCATTTTAGCCTGCTGAAGCATAAGGGCATCTTTTTGTCGCAGTTGCTTAATCCCCTCACTAATGCGCTGTTCTTGAAGCTCTGTCTGTTTAATAAGCTCAACTTGATAATGTTTTTGTTCCGTGATATCTTTGAAGGTTCCTTCAATCCCGGCGAATCGGTTGGCGAGATCGTAATATCTGTGGGCATTGACCAAAATCCAGATATTATCACCATTTTTATGAGATATTTTAATTTCCAAATTTTTAATGTGTCCAGAGTTCTTATCTAGCATGGCGGTGAAGTAGTCTCTCTCATCTTCATTGGTAAGCAGATTAATTAATGAGTGATCAATGAGTTCATAGTTGTGGTAGCCCAATAGGGCATAAATTGATGGTGTAACAGCAATAAACTGGTAAGAGGTATCCGTTCGGTAAAAGGTGTCTTGCATATTGTCTAATACTGAAGTGATGTCACTGTGGGAATTGAGGGTGTGTTCATAACTGATACGTTTTAGCTTTTCATTCATATAAGAGAGAAGAACAACACCAATATAAGCAAAAATACTCTGTTGTGCAAGTGTAAACGAGTAGCCCGGTTTCAATAGGCCATCATAAATAAAATAGGTTAATATTAAGAGTGTTGACAAATGCGAAAATACCCAAAGTAGTCCACGCTTTTCTCCTTGGAGATAGAGTGCAACGAGTGGAAATAAGATAACCCAAATATGACCGGTGCCTTTATAGCCGCCGTTGGCAAAAATAATAAGACTAATCACTGCCATGATACTAAGAAAAAATTCACCGGCAAGAAGAATATTTTTTGATTTTTTAAGGTAGACACTATTGATTATAAAAAGAGAAGCAAAAAAAAGCTCCAGTGTACCAACCATATAGGCAGCACTTTGCATATGTAATATTCCAAAACTGAGTAATAAAAGAGTGCTAAGTCCAGATGCTATAATAATAAAATCATGCCGAGTAGCATTAGCACGTTTTTGAAAGTTTGTTGTTGTGTATCGATTCATTAAGTATCATTAAGTTATTGTATCTGCTTCATGTACAAAGCAGATACAAGTGATTAGTTAAGCATTTCCATAACTTCACATGTCATTGGAAGATTTCTGGCATAAGAGCCTTCAATGATTCCTGTTTTTAAGTTAATAAGCTTAACAAAAAGAACAAGTTCTTCATCAGTATACGTATAGGTACCGGCAATAACGCGGGTTACTTCGACTGTAGTCTCTCTCATATTTTCAGAATCTCTTGAAAGAATTTTGAGACCATTTCTTGAAATTTTGAAATATTTAGAAACTTCAGCTTCAATAACTTTGAAGTTATGTTTGTTAATAAGAGAGTTTTTAAGACTATTAGAGAGGACAAAACCAAACTTAGAGGTGTTTTCTAATGATGTCGTGTCAACAAAGTCGGTGACAAGTATCTGTTCACCTGCTTTAAGTTTTTTAGTATTGGTCTCATCACTGTTAAAGGGTGAGCTTAACAGCGAATCGATCGCTTCATCCATAACTCCGCCGTAGCTGATATGAACATCATAATATTTTTTAGTTGACATAACATTACTATCACACGATTTTTTAGTTAAGGTTTGTGGGCTTAAAGCACTGCTGCAGCCACTAAATGTAGTGAGTGTTAGTGCAACAAAACAGAGGTAAGTTAAACTTTTTTTCATTACCATCTCCTTATTTTACGCAACCGGGTTTATTGCAACATTCATTTGGTGTTTTACAGTCATCTTCAACAATCTTTACAAAAAACGGTGGTTCAACTGCTGCAACTTTGACGGCTGGTTTTTCACATCCACCCATTTCACAACAGCCTAAGTAGTTACAGTTGTCTTTGTTGGTCATTGTTAATAGCTCGCTGTTAGCAAGCTGAAGGTTTGATGATGATTGAACCGTATTACTGTGGTCTAATAGCCTTGTGTTAACGGCAACACCGTTATTGTATTTTCCATAGGTTCCGACTAAAACTAAAGCACTTGCATACTTTTTAACTTCACTGGCTCTTCTTTTGAGATAAAACTCACCTTGCTGCTTCTGAATGATGACGTTTTCACCGCGATAATCAATAACGTTGTAGCCGCGTTTACTGATTTCACTAAGAAGTGTTTCACTAAAGAGGCGTCCAAAATCTGATGTTTCTTGGAATTTATGTACGTTAACGAGTGAGGTCAAGACAATCGGTGTCGATTTGTTCTCTTTAAGCACTTTACATGTTAATAACTCATCTGCCGCTATCGCTGCTGCTGAATAAAGATCAACTTTTTTCCCCGCTGACTTGACATTATAGACAGGCTGTTGACAACTACAACCACTAAGACCAATTGCACCTAAAGCAATTAGCATAGACAAAAATATTCTCATTAAAAATCCTTGAGAGTGAAGATAATTTACTTATTGTATGTTTATTTTTATTAAATAGTACTGAAAGTACCATTTTAAACGTTATTTGAATGACTTTATGACACTTTTGTCTATAATGGCATGATGCAAATGGATAATAAAAAGTTTTATACGCTCTCATTGAAAAAGTATGGAAGAACTGCCAGAGGGCTTCAGTGGAACTCTAAAAATTCTCAACAGGTACGATTTAGACAACTTTTAAAGTTCTTACCTGAGCGTATGGAGCAGTATAAAGTTGTCGATGCCGGATGCGGTTTTGCAGATTTGTATTACTATTTACTACAATCAGGGCAACAGCCGTTGGAGTATATTGGACTTGACAGCATGGATGCTATGGTTGCAGAAGCACAAAAGCGAACATCATGTCAAATACTTCACTGTGACATACTCAAAGATGACTTAATAGAGTCAGATTTTTATCTCTGCAGCGGGGCAATGAATATTATGAGCGGGTTTCAGACCCATCTATTCATACGCCGCTGTTATGAAGCATCAAGAATAGGATTTATTTTTAATGTTTTATGGGGAGAAAAAGAGGACTTAGTTTACAACTATATGAGCATTGATGATATTGAAATGATTGCAGAGGAACTAGGAGCTTCTTGCGAGATTAAAACAGGTTATTTGCATGGTGACATGAGTGTTGCATTTTATAAGGTTGCGTGTTAATGTGTGCCGTATTTGGAATTATAGGTGAGTATAGTGCATCTCAGGCAAAGCAGGCACTCTCAAAAATGCAGCATCGCGGACCGGATTATTGCGGTATTATTGAAGAACAGCATCTCTTTTTTGCGCATAATCGCTTAAGCATTATTGATGCAACGTCACGAGCACATCAACCCTTTAGAGATGGACGAATTGTGCTGAGTTTCAATGGGGAAATTTACAATCACCATGAGCTTCGAGAAACGCTCAATTATGAATTTACAACGAGGAGTGATACCGAAGTTATCATAGCGGCATATTTGCAGTATGGGGTCGGTTTTGTCAATTATTTAAGAGGAATGTTTGCCATTGCGCTTTTAGATGGTGACACACTCTACCTGTTTCGAGACCGTTTTGGAAAAAAACCGCTTTACTACTACAGTGACAGTCAAAAATTTGTTTTTGCCTCAGAAATTAAAGCGATCAGACCGTTTTTAAAAAATGTTGCTATGAATGACGATGCACTAATGAGTTACTTAAGCTTTCTTGCCCCGACACCGCCGCATACTTTTTATGAAGGCATTAAAAAACTTGAATCAGGAAGTTATTTGAAGTTTGACAAAGGGAAGGTAAGTGTAGAGAATTACTATGATATTTTAGAGAATAAATTTACATGTAAATCCCTTAGTGTTGAAGCTAGTCTTATAGAAGCAATAGAACTGCGACTTGATGCTGATGTTCCTATTGCATCACTACTCTCCGGTGGAATTGATAGTGCGATGATTGCAGCCATTGCACGAAAAAAAGTAGATAATTTTTGTACGTTTACCCTGGGATATGAAGCGTATGCCAACTATGATGAACGTGACAATGCTGCTTATACAGCCAGATTTTTAGGGGTGAACAACTGTTCAGTTGAGATTAATAGAGAGGGTTTCATCGAGGCAATTCCCCAAGTGTTTGATACCATGGATGAGCCCCTTAATGATCCGGCATCCATACCGCTGTATCTGCTTTTTAAAGCCATTAAGCAAGAGGGTTACAAAGTGGTGCTCAGCGGAGAGGGGAGTGATGAGATATTTTTGGGCTATCGGCACTATAGAGAGTATTATAATATACAACATCTCTCACAGCTAAAAAATAAGAACTGGTTAAAAAAATATTTTCGTTCCAACTTCTCAATGAACCGGGAGTGGGAGTGGTATAAACGACTCTTTAATGAGCAGCTTCTATTTCGTACATCAGGTGAAAAATTTACCGATCTTCAAAAAAATATGCTGTTTAAAAAGAATGTCAAAGACGATCATTCTTACCAATACTTGCAGTCCTATCGTAAGAAATTTTTACAGAGTCCTTATGCTAACGATGAGACACTTTGGTATAGCTATATTGACCTCAAACTCTTCCAAGGAGAGCATTTTTTAACCAAACTTGACCGGGTTTCAATGGCGCACTCAATTGAGTCGCGTACCCCGTTTTTAGATCATCACCTTATTGAGAACGTATTTTCCTTAGATGTAGAGAGACGATTGGGCGATAGCGGAACAAAAAATATTTTAAAAACTGTAGCTGAGAATTATCTTGATGAGACGATCATCAATAGAAAGAAAAAAGGATTTTCCAATCCTTATATGGAGTATTTGACAGAGTCTAATGAGATTACACTCATTGCTGAGGTCAATAAAAAGACGGGACTCTTTAGAGATGATATATTACAAAATTACACTCAAATGGCAGCGAGAGGACATTTTAAACACCATGTTTGGGGTTTATATGCGCTCTCTTATTGGATGAAAAAAAATCTACTTTAGCTTTCAAATTCTGATGCAGCTTCTTTTAACAGTACTTTCATAATGTCATTCATGGTGAGCAGTCCATTAAGTTCGCCATCACTTGTCACTAAGAGACGGGTAACATTATGATTAATCATCATCTTTGCCGCATATTTAATGTCAAGTTCTTTAGAAATCTGTACCATCGGTTTTGAGGCGATATCGTAAACATTTAAAAGATCCATATCACCGTCATTTGAAAAAATAGCTTTTAAAATATTGGAATAGGTGACAATACCATAGGCATCATGAGCGTTGGTTTTATTGACAATAACCGACTTAACATTATTTTGATTCATCAGTTGCAGCACATCACGAACCTTTGCAAAGGGAGTGATGGAGACAATGTTCTCTTTTGGTTTCATAGCATTTTTTACGAGTGTCTGTTTCATGGTTATATCTCCTCTTTTACCAGTTCTTGAAATTTTTTTAACTGATTTTGCGGAATTCCTGCAATATGATCAAGCGGCATTGTAACAACCATGCCGTGACCGGAGTTTTCAAGGTCAAGTTCACGGTTGAGTGCTTTCATTACTTTTAGCGATGTTTTCTTCTCTAAAATAAACATTAAGATGGACTCTGCTCTCTCATAGGTTAGTCCGAAAAAGGTCTTTTTCTCATTCAAGCCGATACCGCTTCCTTTCATTAAGGTCACGCCGCCAGCACCATTTTCTTTGGCAATATCAATTGCCTGGTCCTCTAAAGTGTCTGCTACAATAGCAATAAGCATAGCAAATCTCATTTATTCTCCTTTTTGTTAGATAATTCTGAAATAATTCCATACCCTAAAACGGTAATCATTGGAAATAACGACGCAAAAGCGATGAGCCCAAAGCCATCAATTAAGGGACTTCTGCCCTCAATATTGGTAGCAAGCCCCAAGCCTAAAGCAGCAACCAGGGGTACGGTTACCGTTGAAGTGGTCACACCACCGGAATCATAGGCGATGGGCACAATATATTTTGGTGCTAAAAATGTTAGAATGATAACAACAAGATAGCCCGCGATAATATAGTAGTGAATCGGGTCACCGCTAATAATCCGGTACGCTCCCAAAGCGATCCCTAAAGCCACTCCGATAGCAACAACACTACGTAAAATTTTTTGCTTAATTGATCCACCTGAGATATCTTCAACTTTCATGGCAACAGCTAAAAGGGCAGGTTCTGCCATGGTAGTAGAAAATCCGATTAAAAAGGCAAAAAGGTAGATGTACAGAACATTATCTTGCTCCGTCAATTGTTTTGCCATGGACTCACCAATAGGGAACAGTCCCATTTCAAGACCGACAATAAAAGCGTATAGACCTAAAACGACTAAAATAATTCCTAATGAAATTTTGGGAAGATTAGGAACAGCTTTTTTAATAATGGCATATTGAAAAAAGAAAATGACCACTAAGATAGGCAGAATATCGGTAATGACACTCAAGAATTCAAAGAACAGTCCTTTGATAACTTCAAAAATCCCAGCAACTTCGTGCGACATCACTGCAGAAATTTGGGTAACACTTTGGAGCGTTGAAGTGTCTGCAAATGAGTAGACATAGAATCCATAAACTTGCACAAAAATCATGGGAGTAAGCGAAGCAAAAGCAATCAGTCCAAAGCCGTCAATAATAGGATTGCGTCCGCGGATACTCGATGCAAGACCTACTCCTAATGCGGCAACTAGCGGTACCGTAACAGTTGATGTGGTAACCCCACCGGAGTCATAAGCAAGTCCGACAATCTCAGGGGGAACAAACGGTGTCAGTACTACCACTAAAATATAGCCGCTAATGATGTAGTAGGCAATTGGATGACCTGTTAAAATCCTAAATGCCCCGAGTGCAATGGCAAAACCAACTGAGAACGCAACCCAGATTCGAAGTATAAAAGCATCAATACGTCCGTCACTAATAAGGGAGGCCTTTTGAGCAATAGCAATAAGTGCAGGTTCGGCAATGGTAGTTGAAAAGCCCATTAAAAAGGCAAATGCCAAGAGCCAAAAAACAGATCCTTTAGCTGCAAACTCGTGGGCTAAGTTCTCTCCGATAGGAAAAATTCCAACTTCTAAGCCTTGAATAAACAGAGCCAGACCAACGGCTACAATAAACAGACCAATAGCAATAGAGGTCAGACCTTCAGGAACCTGCTGTAAAATAACTACCTGAAAAAAGGCAATAACGACAATAATGGGCAAAAGATCTTTAAATGAGCTTTTTAGCTGTTGAATAAAAATGGTTAATTGTTCCATAAATTCCTAAATTAATTTACATGTATATTTATTATTTTGGTATTATTTTAACATATATTTATTTTAATAAGGATTAATAAATGATTACAATTTGGCACAACCCTCGATGTTCGAAATCTCGAGAGGCATTAGCACTATTAGAAGAAAAACACGTAGATGCAGAGGTATTTAAATATTTAGATGAAGCGTTGAGTAAGGGGGACATTAAGACACTGTTAAAAAAACTCTCCGTCAGTGCAAGAGAATTAATGCGAACGAAAGAGGAGGTCTACAAAGAGTTGGCTCTTAAAGATGTTGATGATGAAGCGATGCTAATTGATGCCATGGTTGCAAACCCACGTTTAATTGAGAGACCAATTATTGTTGAAGAAAATAGAGCTGTTATTGCAAGACCGATAGAGAAGGTGATTGAGTTTATTAAATAGATACCACAGCTAGAGTGCTGTAGTATTATAAAGTATGCTCTTTTTTGTATTTTATGAGGATGCCGTATGCTTCATCTTTGAGAAGAAGTTTCTCTTTTTTTAGGGTTTCAAGCTCCAGATCAGTCATTGGAATCACTCCATTTGCACCTTTAACAATCTTATCGTCAAGTGCGTTATGCTTGTCAAAAATGCGTAAAAAGTGTCCATTTGCGGCTTCGTTTTCTTTCATGTGTGTGATTATATCTCTGTATTCGTGTAGCATGAATATTTCCTTTGATAGTTTATCTGGAATTTTACCATTATTTACATGTAAAATTTATTAGTTTATTGCAAAATTCGAGGGAGGGTAATCCCTTCTTGACCTTGGTACTTTCCTTTTTTGTCTTTGTAGCTGGTCTCACACGGTTCGTCACCTTGTAAAAAGAGAACTTGTGCAATTCCTTCGTTAGCATAGATTTTTGCCGGAAGTGGTGTTGTGTTTGAAATCTCAATAGTGATGTGACCTTCAAATTCCGGTTCAAATGGGGTGACATTAACAATAATACCACACCGCGCGTAGGTTGACTTTCCAAGACAAATTGCCAAAACATCACGAGGAATTTTAAAATATTCAACGGTACGTGCTAAGGCAAATGAATTTGGCGGAACAATACAGATGTCACCTTTGTAGTCAACAACATTGGCATCATCAAAACATTTAGGGTCAACGACCGTTGAGTTAAGATTCGTAAAGATTTTAAACTCATCACTGACACGGATATCATAACCATACGAACTAAGACCGTAACTTACAACTCCCTGTCCGACTTGATTTTCACAAAACGGTGTGATCATTCCTTTTTTGAGTGAAGTTTCCCGTATCCAGCTATCAGCTTTTAAACCCATTTTTTGCCCTCATCTTTATAATTATGAGCGAATTATATCATAGTACTAAAGATGCCATTATTGTGGAAGCCGTAAGGTCTCAATATTAGCATTAATACGCAAACGCGAGAAGTAGTCATTTAAGATTTGATTACGCTTATCGGACATGATAGCAGCTGTTACTTCATTGGCATATGCTTCCATATTGCTTGTGGTTGTTGCTGATTTGTTTTTAATGAAAAAACTCATATACCCACCTTTTGGATTGGGAATAATCTGCGTGAAGGTATTTGTCTTGGTATGGTGCAGCATATTAGCAAGATTAGGGTCGATTGTTGCATACTCCAAGGTTACATCTTCAGTATGAACATCACGTGAATAGAACATAGGATTGGCAACTTGCTGTTGAAGTTTTTCAGCTGAGGGTGATTGATAGACGATGAGATCAAAACTCTGGGGCCGTGCAAACTGCTCTTTGTGCAGATTGTAATACTCCTGTATTTCATCGTTTGTGGGCTGTGATAATTTTGAAAATGCGATGGTATTGTAAAGTTTTTTATTGAGCAGACTCTCTTTTATTTTTGCTTTGAGCTCACGTTCGCCTATGCCTCGTGACTGTTCCATTGCCACATAAAATTGATTAACATCCATAGCATTTTGTTGTGCCATTGTCTTAATTTCGGCAAGAATCTCTTGAGAGCTAACATGAATGTTTCGCTCCTTAATCTCAATGGCTTCAAGCTTTTGGCGAATCAGTTTTTGCACGCTCTGCTCAATAGTAAGGTTTTCACTACTCACAGTCTCTTTGATTTCAAAAAGTGTAATTGGCTCATTCTGGACTAAAATAGCGATGCCCCCGACAGTATTGGCACTCAATAGCGTGCTTATTAGCAGTGGTAAAATGTATTTATGCATTTCATTCTCTTTTTTTTGTTGTAATTTTATCGTAATAAAAACTGAACTTAGTTAAGC